>DAMAFT010000566.1:0-3524 GCA_031995805.1 Massilia sp. | reverse complement strand
CTGGCGCCGAAGATGCGCACGTTGCTGATCGTGACGCCGCTGGAGCGGTCGGCATCGATGCCGTTGCCGTCCGGCGACGCCCAGGCGCGGCCTTCGGGACTGCGGCCGTCCGCGGCCCATGCGTGGAGCCGGCCGCCGGCGTACGCCCATTCGCCCGGGCGGTCGAGCATCCACAGCTTGCCTTCGACGTAGAACGGCTTGTCCATGCCGCGCAACGTGCCGGCGAGCGTACGGGTCTTCACGACCGACTGGTTGTCCAGCCAGACCAGGACGGCGCCGTCCAGGTCGCCGCCGGGCATGGCGGCGGCGGCGGCCCAGCCGGCGTCCGGCCAGTGCGCCAGGGCCAGCGGGGCGCCGTCGATCGCCACCTGGACGGGCACGAAGCCGACCGGGGCGGAATAGACGTTGCCGCGTTCCCTGGTCCAGCCGCCGACCGCGCGGCCCGGGGAAATCGTCGCCTTGCCGCAGGTGCCGGCGGTCGTGACGGTGACGTCCGATCTGCCGTTCAGGTCCAGCGTGCCGCGGTAGGTGCGGCCGCAGAGCAGGCCGACGACGGCGCCGTCGGCGATGGCGGCGGGGACCGGCAGCACCGGCGGCCGCGCCCGCCGTTCGCCGGCATCGCAGCCGGCGCCCACCCAGGCTGCGCACAACAGGGCGCCACCGCGCCGCCTTGCGCGACGGGACAGGAAAGCGGCGATGCCGGACGGGAGGCGGGGCGCTGGGTTCACGTGGAGAGTGTAGCCCGGGACCGGGCCGTATGCCAGTACGCGGCAAGCGTGCAAGAAAAAGCCCCGGGACGCGGTGTGCTTCCCGGGGCCGGCCGACGCGTCCGCAGACGCGCTGCGTGCTTACTTCTTGCCGTTCATGGTCGAGTTGCCGTCCTGGCCCGACCAGGCCTTCCAGGCCGTGTAGCTCGTGGTGACGCCGGCGGAACGGCCGTCCCAGGTGCGGCCGAACACGTTCGCGTTGCCGCTGGTGTAGGTGTTCGCGTCGAACGTGGCGAACGTCTTGAGGTTGGCGCCGGTCTCGAGGTTGTAGGTCCACTCGCCGCCGGTCGATTTGAACGTGTTGCCGGTCACCTTGTTGTTGCGGATGTTGCCGCTGTCCTGGCCGAAGCCCAGGTGGGTGATCGCGTTCGATTCGAACGTATTGCCGGTGATGACGTTGTCGAAGGCATTGTGCAGCACCATGCCGCGGGTGTTGTTGCGGATCGTGTTGCGGTTGACCGTCACGCCGTTCGAGAAGTCGTCCAGGTAGATGCCGATGCCTTCGGACCCTTTCACGTTGCTCACGGTATTACCCTCGATCTTCAGCCCCAGCGGCTTCTGGTCGCGCGCGCCGGTATGGATGCCGGCGCAGTCGGTCAGCCGGATGCAGGCGCCGTCCACCACGCTGTTCAGCACGGTGGTATTGCGGTTGTGCAGGACACTGATGCCATGGTAGGCCGAGTCGGTCACGCGCACGTTCTCGATCCGGTTGCCGCCGCCGTCGCCGAAGAAGATGCCGGCGTCGGACGGGGAGGCCATGCCGCTCATGCCGGTCTTGTCGACGGCGGTGTTGGTCACGGTCGCGCCGGTGATCCAGTACCAGCCGTCGATGCCGTTGCGGCGGGCGTTCGAGACGCTGCTGCCGTCGACCGTCAGCTTCCGGCTGCCGCTGGCCCAGATGCCGTCGAGGTTGCTGTTGGCGATCTCGGTGCCCAGCACCTTCAGGCCGCTGGACGTGTCGGCGCTGATGCCGTGGCTGGCGCCGAAGATGCGCACGTTGCTGATCGTGACGCCGCTGGAGCGGTCGGCATTGATGCCGTTGCCGCTCGGTGATGCCCAGGCGCGGCCTTCGGGACTCTGGCCATCGGCGCTCCAGGCGTACACGCGGCCGTTCGCATAGGCCCACTCGCCGGCGCTGTCGAGCATCCACAGCTTGCCTTCGACGTAGAACGGCTTGGCGCTGGACACGCTGTTGCCGGTCAGGACCTGGGTCTTCACGACCGACTGGTTCTCCAGGTAGACCAGGTTGGCGCCGTTGGCGTCGCTGCTCGGCATGCCGCTCGTGCTGGTCGCCCAGCCCGCGTTGGGCCAGTGTGCCAGCGCCACCGGGGCGCCGCCGATCGCCATCTGGACCGGCGTGAAGGACACGGGGGCCGAATAGATATTGCCCTGGTATTTGGTCCAGCCGGTGATCGCGCGGCCCGGGGAAATCGTCGCCTTGCCGCAGGTGCCGGCGGTGGTCACGGTGACGTTCGACTTGCCGGTCAGCTCCAGCGTGCCCTGGTAGGTCTTGCCGCACTGGAGGCTGACGGTGCTGCCGTTGGCGATGTCGGTCGGCACCGGCAGCGCGCTCGTTTGCGGCTGGGCCGGCGCAGGCGCAGGCGCGGGCACGGGAGCGGGAGCGGGGACGGACGTGCCCGATCCCTCGCTCGCATACTGGCAGCTCTTGTCGGCGCCGACGGCGGGGTCGCCGAAGACCGCATTGCTGCAGGCGACGCTGGTGGTCACGGTCTTGTAGGCGTAATTGCCGTTCGCGCCGTAGCGCACCTGGCGCGTGCCGGGCACCGAGCAGGTACCGTTTTCGCCGGCGCACTGGGTCCAGGTGACGACCGGTGCGATGGCGCACGACTTGGTCGCTCCCGGTACGGGATCGCCGAACACGCTGTTGGAACAGGCGACCGGGCCGGCCACGGTCTTGTACGCATAGACGCCGTTGGCGCCATAGCGCACTTGCTGCGTGCCGCTGAAGGAGCAGGTGGCGTTCTCGGTTGCGCAGTTGGTCCACGCGGCCACGCTGGTGGTGGAGGCGGCCAGCACCGTGGCGGGTGCCGCCGCCGCGCCCGCCGTACCCGTCTGTACCGAGGCGGCGAACTGGGCCTGCGTTCCATTCTGGTCCTGCGCGCCGCCGCCGCAGGCGGAAAGCAGCGAGATCAATGCGGTGCCGACGGCGATACGCCGGACATAAGGATTTACGACATACATATTTTGAAACTGTTGCATTGGAATTCCTATTGCTGAACAACGCTATAACCGACAACAATGCGAACGAAAGCGTTGAAATCCGAAATCAAGGCATGAATGAACGATTATCCGTTCAATATATTGCCCATCGAAAACTGCATTGGTCAGAATGTCCTTTCTGTGGATAAACTTTCCGTGACGCAGATAATACGACGATTCAATTGATTTGGGAAAATAAATGAGGAATTTTTTGCGTTTTTACTTGACAGTTCAAAATTTTTAGCGCCGTTCATTTTCATAATTTAATTAAAAGTTTATGAAAATTAATTTCAATTGGGAATTAATGGCAATAAAAATTCCTAAAGGAATTAGAACAACAATCTATTTGTCGCCACGGTGCGACAGCGCCGACGGCGCAGCGGAAAGAAGGGCGTTTATTGCCGAGCCACGGGCCAATGCGGCGCGACGTGTCACGGCATCGCGCATGGGGCTACGCGGACTGGAGCAAGGTGGCGAGGTGGCGAGGTGGCGAGGTGGTAATACCAGCGGGCAGGCGCCGCGCGGCGGCGGCCGGCC
>DAMAFT010000565.1:0-3526 GCA_031995805.1 Massilia sp. | reverse complement strand
AATTCCTCCGACTCTTCATGCTCGTCATGGCCTTCCAGCTGAGCTGGAACGTCATCACGTCGTATTGCATGCACGAGACGGGCCGTGCCGCGAACCACCTCGGTCACCACCAGCACGCATCGACCGCCGAGGAACTGGCGCTGGCCGCCAAGGACAAGCCCGACGCCACCAAGAAAGTCGGCGTGCACGATGCGCATTGCGCCTCGTGCGCCCACCTGGCGCTTGGCGCGCCGGAATCGGCGGGGCCGCCATTTGCCGCGAACGATATCGAACGTGTGCTCGCGGGCGTGTTCCGCGCGCCCGATTCCGCATTCTCTTCCCCTCCCGAACGTCCCCAATGGGCTGGCCGCGCCTGATCCGCGGCTGACCCGACCCTTGCGACCCAACCTCGAACACGACGCAATCCCGCGCCGCTGAACGCGCGCGCGGACGGGCTGCCGCCGGCTATTTTCCACCATAGTCTTCGGAGCCATTCATGCAATCCAGGCACATCGTGCTGGGGGCGGCGGTACTGCTGTTGCAGGCCGTCTTCCCCGCTGCCCATGCGACAGGGCAGCAATCCAATTCAGGCGTCGCGGCGGGCAGCGCGCAGGACGGCGCCTCCGCGCTGCCCCTGACGCTGGAGCAGGCCATCGGGCTTGCCTTCGCCGGCAACCCGGCGCTGCGCTCGGGCACCCGCGCCATCGGTATCGCCGATGGCGCCGTGCTGCAGGCCGGTGCCCGCCGCAATCCCGAACTGTCGATCTCGACCGAGGGAACCAACCGCCATACCCGAACCGAGACGGCCCAGGTCAGCCAGGTCCTCGAGCTCGGCGGCAAGCGCGCGGCGCGCATCGCCGTCGCGCAACGCGAGCGCGACGTCGCGCTCGGCCAGGTCGCGATCCTGCGCGCCGACCTGCGCGCCGACGTCATCACCGCCTACATGGAAGCGCTGACGGCGCAGGAACGGGTGGCGCTGGCCCAGGCGTCGGTCGACCTGGCGCACAAGTCGACGGATGCGACCAGCCGCCGCGTGGCGGCCGGCAAGCTGTCGCCGGTCGAGCAGACCCGTTCCGCCGTCGCCGAAGCCGCCGCCCAGCTGGAATCGAACCAGGCTGCGGCCGACCTGTCGCTGGCCCGGCGCCGCCTGGCCGCGCTGTGGGGCGCGCAGGCGCTGGAACGTCCCCTGCAAGAGCCGGACGCGGCCTTCGTGCAACTGCCGCCGTGGGCGGAACTGCAGTCCCGGCTCGATGGCGCGCCGCAGGTACGGGTCGCGCAAGCGACCGTGGCCGGGCGCGATGCCCAGGTCGTGCTGGAGCGCGCCCAGCGCGTTCCCGACGTCACCCTGAGCCTGGGTTCGCAGCGCGAACGCGAGGCGGGGCGCAGCCAGGGCGTGGTGGGCATCTCCATGCCGATCCCGTTGTTCAATCGCAACCAGGGCAACCTGCTGTCCGCGCTGCGCCGCGCCGACCAGGCGCGCGACGACCTGGAGGCGCAGCGCCTGCGCCTGGAACAGGGGTTGGCCGACGCCTGGCAGCGCGCCGACGTGGCCGCGACCCAGGTCGAGGCGCTGCGCGCACGCATCGTGCCCGCCGCCCGGAGCGCCTACGACGCCGCCGTCACCGGCTTCGAGCTCGGCAAGTTCGCCTTCACCGACGTACTGGACGCGCAGCGCACGCTGTTCCAGTCCCGTACCCAGTACCTGCGCGCGCTGGCCGACCGCTACCGTTCGATCGCCGACGTGCAGCGCTACGTGCCGCTCGACGGCGGCACCGGCATCCAACACACCGAGGGAAACACCCAATGAAGTCCATCACGCAAACCCGATCCTGGAAACCCGTGCTGCTGGTCGTCGCGGTCGGCATCGTCCTCGCCGCCGCCATCCTGTTCTGGAAAACGGACGGCGCCGCCGGCGAGGGCGCCGAGGCGCAAGCCAGCGCCAAACAAGCGAAGCCGGAGGCAAAGGACGGGCATGGTGCCGAAGAGGGCGGCCACGAGAGCGAGGAAGGACTGGTGCGCCTGACCGCCCGGCAGGTCGAGCAGGCCGGCGTCAAGAACGTGGCCGCCGGTCCCGCCACGGTCGCCACCAGCGTGCGGTTGCCGGGCGAGGTCCGCTTCAACGACGATCGCACGGCCCACGTGGTGCCGCGTCTTCCGGGCGTGGCCGAGTCGGTGCCGGCGGAACTCGGCCAGAGCGTCAGGAAGGGCCAGGTCCTGGCCGTCATCTCCAGCCCGGCGCTGGCCGAGATGCGCAGCACGCTGGGCGCCGCCCGCACGCGCCTGGACCTGGCGCGCACGACCTACGAGCGCGAGAAGAAGCTCTGGCAGGACAAGATCTCGGCCGAGCAGGACTACCTGCAGGCGCGGCAAGCCTGGCAGGAAGCGCAGATCGCCGTGCGCAACGCCGAATCCAAGCTGACGGCGCTGGGCGTGACGCCGAACGGCGCCGGCCTGAACCGCTACGAGCTGCGCGCACCGTTCGACGGCATGATCGTCGAGAAACACATCAGCCTGGGCGAGGCGGTCAAGGAGGACGCCAACGTGTTCCTGCTGTCCGACCTGTCGCGGGTGTGGGGCGACATCATCGTGACGCCGAAGGACCTGGGCACGGTGCGCGTCGGCGAGACCGCCACCGTGCGCGCCGCCGCGGCCGACCTGGCCGCCACCGGCAAGGTCACCTACGTGGGGTCGCTGGTGGGCGAGCAGACCCGCTCGGCCACCGCGCGCGTCGAGCTGGCCAATCCGGGCCTGGCATGGCGCCCCGGCCTGTTCGTGAACGTCGACCTGGTGCAGGGCGCGAAGCCGGCGCCGGTCACGGTGCCGGGCGACGCCCTGCAGACCGTGGAAGACAAGCCGGTAGTGTTCGTCAAGGTCGCCGAAGGCTTCCGGGCCCGCCCGGTGACGGTCGGCACGTTCGACGGCAAGGTCGCCGAGATCCGCGCCGGCCTGCGCGCCGGCGACATCGTCGCGGCCAGCGGCAGCTTCGTCCTGAAAGCCGAGCAGGGCAAGGACGGCGCCGAGCACGGCCATTGAGAGGACACAGCCATGTTCGAACGCATCATCCGCTCGGCCATCGAGAACCGATGGATCGTCATGCTCGCCGTGTTCGCCATGGCGGCGATCGGCGTCTACAACTACCAGCGCCTGCCGATCGACGCCGTGCCGGACATCACCAACGTCCAGGTACAGGTCAATACCCCGGCCCAGGGGTATTCGCCGCTCGAGGTCGAGCAGCGCGTCACGTATCCGATCGAGACCGTCATGACGGGCCTGCCGGGCCTGGAGCAGACCCGCTCGCTGTCGCGCTACGGCCTGTCGCAGGTGACCGTCATCTTCAAGGACGGTACCGACATCTACTTCGCGCGGCAACTGGTCAACCAGCGCATCCAGGAAGCGAAGGACAGCCTGCCGCAGGGCGTCGCGCCGACCATGGGGCCGATCTCGACCGGCCTGGGCGAGATCTACTTGTGGACCGTCGAGAGCGAGCCCGGGGCGAAGAAGCCCGACGGCACGCCGTACACGCCGACCGACCTGCGCGAAGTCCAGG
>DAMAFT010000564.1:0-3527 GCA_031995805.1 Massilia sp. | reverse complement strand
CGGCCGGCGGCGGCGCCTGGGTCTGGCTCAGGCTCGCATCCAGGTTCAGCTTGTAGGGCAGGGTGTTGGCGATGGTGCCGCCGGCCTTGACCTGGCCCCAGGGCGTGCTGGCGCCCGCGTAGTCGAGCTTCCACTGCTGCTTGTCGCCGTGCAGGCGCGCGCGGATGTCGTCGATCTCGGTGGTCGCGCCCTGGTTGACCATGACCATCTTCGCCAGGCGCGCGTCTTCCACCGCGATCTTGAAGGGCGGGGCGATCTTCGCCGGCATGGTCGACTTCTCGCTGGATTCCTTCAGCGTCTCCATGCGCAGCGACTGCGCATACAGCTTGTTGATTTCGACACCGCGCGACAGGTATTGCCAGGGCTTCCAGTCGATGTCGACGGTGTCGACGGTGATCAGTTGCGTCTCGCTGCGGAACACGATGCGGTCCACGTGCATGTGGCCGTACAGCGAGCCGGACACGCCGGTGAGGGTAAGCGCGCCGCCGCTGGCCCTGGCCACGCGCTGGGCGATCATCTGCAGGGTGGTCTCGCGGCCCAGGTACCAGACCACGCCGCCCAGCACCACGACGGTGACGGCGGCGCCGATCGCGACCCGGCGCGGCCACTTGCGCGGCTTGTGCGCGGATGCCGGCGGCGGCGCGCTGGCGGGATCGGGGGTAGTGTTCTCGACGTCCATCAGAAGGTGAATCCAAGAGAGAAGTGCAGGCGGACCTTGTGCACCGCCTTGCCGTAGGCGACGTCGACGTTGATCGGTCCGACCGGGCTGCGCCAGCGCGCGCCGACGCCGTAGCCCACTTCGGGTTTCAGGTCGCCGAGCCTGTCGCCGGCATTGCCCATGTCGTAGAACACGGCGGCGCCGTACGGCGGCTTGAACCAGTAATCGTATTCGGCGCTGGCGGTGAACAGGTAGCGGCCGCCCGTGATGGCGCTGCCGACCGGCACGCCCAGCTCCTGGTAGCCGTAGCCGCGCACCGAGCCGTCGCCGCCGGCGCGGAACAGGAAGGTGGTGGGCACGCCTTCCTTGTTCTTCGAGCCGAGCGCGCCGAACTCGCCGCGCAGGATCAGCGTGCCGGCGTCGCCCACCGGCTTGTAGGCCAGCGCGCGGGTGTACAGGCGCACGAACTTTTCGTCGGTCAGGATCGGCAGCGGCGCCGCGCCCAGCTGCACGTTGGCGCTGTAGCCGCGCGTCGGCGCCACCAGGCTGTCCAGGCTGCGCTTGGTGATCGAGAACGTGACCGGCAGGCTTTTCACGCGCGGGCTGGGCGCGATCGCGTCGGCCAGCGTGACCTGTTCGGTCAGCGCTTCGATTTTCAGGCTGCGCTCGAGCAGCGGCGAGCCCCAGGCGCGCGTGGCCGAGATGCTCGTGGTGCGGGTGATCTGGCCTTCGACGTCCTGGCGGTCGAAGCCGCCGCCGACGCTGTTGTTGTAGCCGTTGCTGGTGGTCGGCCAGTAGAAATCGGTACGCGCCGTCTGGCGCTTCTGCTCGTACAGCACGCTGCTCTTGTTGCGCTTGCCGAACACGAACAGGTCGCCGTAGTTGGCCTGGGCGCGCGCGCCGGTATTGGTGGAAAAACCGACGCCGAGCGAGACGTTCTTGCGCTTGTTCTCGGTGACGCGCACCAGCACCGGCAGCGTGGCCGGCCCCGTCGAGGTCGATGGCTGCGGGCCGTCGCCCTGGTTCAGTTCGTTCACCTGCTGGGCCACCACGCCCGACATGTCGGCGCTGACCTCGACGCTGCCGAAGTAGCCGGTGTCCTGCAGCCGGCCCTGCAGCGCCTGCAGCGCGGCGTCGCTGTATTCGTCGCCGGGGCGGATCTGGTTCAGGTTGGTGATGACGCTGGCCGGATAGCGCTGCAGGCCCTCGATCTTCAGGTTGCCGAACTGCGCGTCCGGGCCGCTGTCGATCACGACCTTGAGCAGGGCGCGGCGGCTGTCCGGGTCGACGGTGGCGCTGGAATCGAGCAGCTGCGCGCGCGGGAAGCGGCGCTGGGTGATCTGGCGCAGCATGTTGCGCTTGGCCGCTTCCCAATCGGCCGTGCGGAAGCGTTCCCCGGTGCCCAGCGTCCAGCCCTGGCGCAGCGTGGCCGCGTCGACCGGCGCGCTGCCCTTGCCGGCCGGGGCGAAGCCGCGCAGTTCGATGTCGACGTCGCCGACCGTCACCGGCTCGCCCGGCTCGACGATGATGCGCGCGACCGGCTTGGCGCCGGAGGTGTCGAGGCCGGCGCTGACCTGCGGCGAGTAGTAGCCCTCGGTGGCGATCAGCGTCTTGACCTGCTCGGGCGCCGTGCGCACGAGGCGCTGCAACTGCTCCATGTCGAGGCGCGGGTTGCCGCGCCAGCGCATCAGGTCGAGGTTTTCCTCGAGCAGTTCGCGCAATGCGCGCGGCGCCTCGATGCGCACGTCGTAGTCGACGGCGCGCGACGGCGCCTCCATCGGCAGCGGGGCCGCCGTGCGCGCATCGGGCGTGGCCTGGGTGGCCGGGGCCGGCTGCGCCGATTGCACCGGCGGCACCGGCGGCGCGGCCGCCTGTTCCTGCGCGCCGCCGGCCTGGGCAAGACACAGCGCGTTCACGCCCAGCACGATTTGTGCCAAAATTCGTGATTGCGCCGGCGTCGTCGCCTTGGTCGAGTCGGGTCGTGCGGGAAGCATGTCACTCCGTTATTGTTGATTTACCGGCCACATCTTAACGGATTGTCAAAGACGATGGCGGACACTTGGCGCTCACTTCACTCAGGAATATCAATCATGCATCAACCGGATACCGCGCTCGTCCTGTTCAGCGGCGGACAAGATTCCACCACCTGCCTGGCGTGGGCGCTGCAGCGCTATGCGCGCGTCGAGACCATCGGCTTCGACTACGGCCAGCGCCACGCGATCGAACTGGAAGTGCGCCCGACCGTGCTGGCCAAGCTGCGCGCCCTCGATCCGGCCTGGGACCAGCGCCTGGGCGAGGACCACATGATCGACCTGTCGCTGATCGGGCGCATCTCCGATACCGCGCTGACCAGCAACGTCGAGATCGCGATGCAGGAAAACGGCTTGCCGAACACCTTCGTGCCGGGACGGAACCTGCTGTTCATGACGGTGGCGGCCACGGTGGCCTACCGGCGCGGCCTGACCGTGCTGGTCGGCGGCATGTGCGAGACCGATTTCTCCGGCTACCCGGACTGCCGCGACGACACCATGAAGGCGCTGCAGGTGGCGCTGAACCTGGGCATGGCGACGCGCCTGAAGGTGGAGACGCCGCTGATGTGGCTGGACAAGAAGCAGACCTGGGAACTGGCCGAGCAGAGCGGCGGCGAAGCGCTGGTGGACCTGGTCCGCTTCGACACCCACACCTGCTATCTCGGCGAGCGCGGCGCCGCGCATGCCTGGGGCCACGGCTGCGGCACCTGCCCGGCGTGCGCGCTGCGCGCCCGCGGCTACGAACAGTACGCCGCGCAGCGCCGCGGCGCTTGATGCGCAGGGGTCGGAGCCCGGTGTTGTTTTTCAAGGGCTCCGACCCCGGTTTGGAACCTATACCG
>DAMAFT010000563.1:0-3550 GCA_031995805.1 Massilia sp. | reverse complement strand
GGGGTTAGATTGAAGTTTTTGACAACATTGTTAAAGACGTCATGGCCTCCTTTACCCTGTACCAGCCGTACGACCTCACCGCCGCCGCCAAGGACTGGACGCCGCCCGCCGACGTCAAGGACGTCAAGAAGCTCAGCTTCACGAGCGGCAACCTGCGGCTCGACCTCTACGCCTCGCCCGCGGGCACCATTTCCTACCAGGACGGCAAGATCGTCGGCGCCGTCAGCGAGCTGTCGCTGTTCAATGCGTCCGGAGAAATCTACCGGATCGGCAAGGATGCGAACGACCCCAGCCTGATCTTCAACCTGGCGCCGGACAAGCCGCTGTCGCAATGGGCGCTCCCGTACGACATGATGCACGGGAACGACCTGATCGCCGGCAGCAGCGGCAACGACATCCTGTACGGCTACGAAGGCGACGACATCTTCCTCGCCAGCGCCGGCAGCGACCGCATCGACGGCGGCGCCGGCTTCGACCACGTGCGCTTTTCCGGCAACCTGGGCGACTACACGGTGGTGCGCACGGGTAGCGGCTTCAGTGTCACGAACCTGGTGGACGGCAGCATCGACACCGTCAACAATATCGAGCGCCTCGACTTCGCCGACAAGTTCATCGCGGCCGACGTGGGCGTCGACACGCCCGCCGGCCAGGTGGTGCGCCTGTACCAGGCCGCCTTCGACCGCCTGCCGGACGCGGACGGCCTGCTGTTCTGGGCCACCAAGGCCGCCAACGGCGTGAGCCTGGAAGCGATGGCGCAGGGCTTCATCGACTCGAAGGAATACCAGCAGCTGTACCCGCCCATCCTCAGCAACCGCGCGCTGGTGGCCGAGTACTACCAGAACATCCTGCACCGCTCGCCCGACCCGAAAGGCCTGACGTTCTGGACCGACGTGCTCGAGAGCGGCGCGGCCACCGACGCCCAGGTGCTGGTGGGGATCAGCGAAAGCGTGGAAAACGTGGCCGGCACGGCGACGCTGATCGGCAACGGGCTGGTGCTCGACTACGCGCTCATGACCTGAGCGGGCGGCCGGCCGAAGCGTTCCTCGTACAGGCCGGCGATCCAGTCGACGAACACGCGCACGCGCGGCGACAACTGGCGC
The DNA here is from genome assembly GCA_031995805.1 of Massilia sp. Taxonomy (GTDB): domain Bacteria; phylum Pseudomonadota; class Gammaproteobacteria; order Burkholderiales; family Burkholderiaceae_D; genus Telluria. The sequence continues at coordinate 2,450 of DAMAFT010000563.1, read as the reverse complement.
CGCTGCGGGTACAGCGCCGACAGGCGCATGTCCGGGCTGCGCCAGTCGCCCAGCACCTCGACCAGGCGGCCGTCGCGCAGTTCCTGTTCGATGTGGAAGCGCGGCAGCTGGATCAGGCCGCAGCCGCGCAGCGCGCCCAGCATGTAGTTCTCGGCATCGTTGACGGCCAGCCAGCCGCCGACGTCGTAGCGGCGCCACTGGCCGTCCACCATCACCTCGAACGGATAATCGCGTGCGCCGCTGCTGGCGAAGAAGCGCACGGCGCGGTGCGCGGCGAGCTCGTCCGGGTGGCGCGGCACGCCGTGCGCGGCCAGGTAGTCGGGACTGGCGCAGATCGCCTGCGGCATCAGCGCCAGGCGCCGCGCCACCAGGCTGGCGTCGCCCAGGTCGCCGGCCCGGATCACGCAATCGACCCCTTCGCGCACCAGGTCCACCAGGCGGTCGCCGCTGCTCAGAACGACCTCGATGTCCGGATACCGGGCGTGGAACTCGCGGATACGCGGCAGCACCATGCGCGCGGCATGGGTGCCGGACATGTCCACGCGCAGCACGCCGCGCGGATTGGCGGCGACGTGGCGGAACGCCGACTCCGCGTCGTCCAGGTCGGTCAAGACCTGCACGCAGCGCTCGTAATAGGCCTGGCCGTCGAGCGTCGGGCGCACGTGGCGCGTGGTGCGCTCCAGCAGGCGCGTGCCGAGCCGCGCCTCCAGTTCCTTGATGGCATGGGTGGCGCTGGCGCGCGGGATGCCCAGCATGTCGGCGGCGCGGGTGAAGCTGCCCTGTTCGACGATGCGGGTGAAGAGCTGCAGGGTATCGAGGCGGTCCATGCACCGATTATATTGTTGTCCCATGCCGGGGAGGGCGTGCCCCCGTCCTCGACGGTGGCGGTCGAGGAAGTCGCCGGCGCCGGCCCGCGCGCAGACGGGCCGGCCAGGTTCCTGCAATAATGTCGGTCCGGTCGCGCGGATGCGCCGATGCGTCGCGCGCCACCTCATCGAACGAAAGGACACCATGGATATTCTCGCCGCCGCCAAGCAACGCTATACCGCCAAAGCCTACGACCCGACCCGCAAGGTTCCGGAGGATACGATGCGCCAGATCTACGACCTGATGCGCAACAGCCCCTCCTCGGTGAACTCGCAGCCCTGGCACTTCATCGTCGCCAGCACGCCGGAAGCCAAGGCGCGCATGGCCAAGGGCACGCCGGCCGCTTTCGCCTACAACGAACCGAAGGTGCTGAACGCCTCGCACGTGGTGCTGTTCTGCGCCCGTGTCGATGCCGACGCCGCGCACCTGGACAAGCTGCTGGCGCAGGAACAGGCCGACGGTCGCTTGCGCGACGACGCGGCCAAGGCCGGCCAGGCCAAGGGCCGCCAGGGCTACGTCGACCTGCACCGCTACACGCAGAAGGACTTGCCGCAGTGGCTGGAAAAGCAGGTCTACATCGCGCTGGGCACCGCGATGCTGGGCGCGAGCGCGCTGGGCGTGGACACCACGCCGATGGAAGGCATCGACACCCGCGCGCTGGACGCCGAATTCGGCTTGCACGAGCAGGGCTTGAGCAGCCTGGTGATGCTGAGCTTCGGCTACCGCGCCGGCGACGACTTCAATGCGGCGCTGCCGAAGTCGCGCCTGAAGGAGGAGCAGGTGTTCACGTTCCTGTAAGGACGAGATGTCGGGTGGGCACGGGGTGCCCACCCTGCGCACGGCGCGACGGGCGGTTACTGCTTGAGCGCGCGAATCGCCCGCAGCACCGGCTGCAGCACCGCGCCGCCCAGGCGCGCACTGCGCGCGCCGTCCCAGCCCACCTGCGGGTCCGGGTCGTTGGCATTGTCCTTGAACGGCAGTTCCAGGGTCAGCGACAGGCAGCCGAAGGCGTGGGTCACGTAGGGCGAGCCCATGGTCAGCACCTCGTCGGTGTACGGTTCCTTCGGATAGCCGTGGACGTCCTGGAAGTCCGGGCTGGCCGTCATGAAGTCGTCCGAGAACGCCTTCTGCGCCGCGGCCTGCCCGGCCGTGAAGGTCGGCAGCGCGTCGCTGCCGGCGATGAAGACGTAGGGCAGGCCCTCGTCGCCGTGCACGTCGAGCAGCAGGTCGACGCCGGTATCAGTCATCTTCTGGCGCACCAGGAAGACTTCGGGGCTGCGCTCCATCGACGGCGCGAACCACTCGCGGTTCAGGTTGGCGCCGGCGGCGTTGGTGCGCAGGTTGCCGCGCACGGAGCCGTCCGGGTTCATGTTCGGCACCACGTAGAACACCGTTTCCTTCAGCAGCTGGCGGCCGAACGGGTGGGCCGGGTCGAGCAGGGCGTCGAGCATGCCTTCGACGAACCACTCGGCCATCGTCTCGCCCGGGTGCTGGCGCGCGATGACCCAGACCTTCTTCTTGCCGTCGTCCGGCTCGCCGATCACCAGCATGTTCAGGTCGCGGCCGTCGACGGTCGAGCCCAG
>DAMAFT010000562.1:0-3567 GCA_031995805.1 Massilia sp. | reverse complement strand
CGCTGGCGCTGGCCGCCCGACAGCTGCGGCGGGTAGCGGTCGGCGATCCAGTCGAGCTGCACCAGCTCCAGCAATTTCCTGACCTTCTCGCGGATCTGCGCCTCGGACGGACGTTCCTTGCGCGGCTTCACGCGCAGGCCGAAGGCGACGTTCTCGAACACGGTCATGTGCTTGAACAGCGCGTAGTGCTGGAACACGAAGCCGACCTGGCGCTCGCGCACGTGGCGCGCGGAGGCGTCGTCGTCGTCGAGCAGCACGCGGCCGGAGTCGGGGAATTCGAGGCCGGCGATGATGCGCAGCAGCGTGGTCTTGCCGCAGCCGGAAGGGCCCAGCAGCGCGGTCAGCTCGCCGTCGGCGAACTGCAGCGAGACGTCGTCCAGGGCCGTGAACTGGCCGAACTGCTTGCGGATGTGTTGGACTTCGATCGTCATGTCAGTGCTCCGTGAGGTTGGCCTTGCCCGCTTGGTGCAGGCGCCATTCGACAAGGGTCTTCACGGCCAGCGTGACCAGGGCCAGCAGGGCCAGCAGCGAGGCGATCGCGAAGGCGGCCGTGAAGTTGTATTCGTTGTAGAGGATCTCGACCTGCAGCGGCATCGTGTTGGTCTCGCCGCGGATGTGGCCCGACACCACCGACACGGCGCCGAACTCGCCCATCGCGCGGGCATTGCACAGGATCACGCCGTACAGCAGGCCCCACTTGATGTTCGGGAGCGTGACCTTGAAGAAGGTGGCCCAGCCGGACGCGCCCAGCACCAGCGCCGCCTCTTCTTCCTCGCTGCCCTGGGCCTGCATCAGCGGGATCAGTTCGCGCGCGACGAAGGGGAAGGTGACGAACACGGTGGCCAGCACGATGCCCGGCACGGCGAACAGGATCTTGATGTCGTGGTCCATCAGCCAGGGGCCGAACCAGCCCTGCGAGCCGAACAGCAGCACGTAGATCAGGCCGGCGATGACGGGCGAGACCGAGAACGGCAGGTCGATCAGCGTGATCAGGAGGCTTTTTCCCCGGAAATCGAACTTGGCGATGGCCCAGGCCGCGGCCACGCCGAACACCAGGTTCAGCGGCACCGAGATGACGGCCGCGATGAACGTCAGCCTGATGGCGGCCAGCGCGTCCGGGTCGAGGATCGACTCCTTGTAGGTACTCCAGCCGTTCTTCAGCGCTTCGACGAACACGGCGACCAGCGGCACGAACAGGAACAGCGTGAGGAACAGCAGCGCGACGGCGATCAGCACGCGCCGCACCCAGGCGGGTTCGAGCGTGTTGGTGGCCTTGCGCGGCGCATGGGCCGTGGCCTGCGGCTTGGCGGCGGTATCGAGGACGGCGCTCATTTATTTCCCCGCCCGCTTGCGGGTCCAGGCCTGCAGCAGGTTGATCGCCAGCAGCAGCGTGAACGACACCAGCAGCATCACCACGGCGATCGCGGTGGCGCCGGCATAGTCGTACTGCTCCAGCTTGGTGATGATGAACAGCGGCGTGATTTCCGAGACCATCGGCATGTTGCCGGCGATGAAGATGACGGAACCGTATTCGCCGGTGGCGCGCGCGAAGGCCAGCGCGAAGCCGGTCAGCAGCGCCGGGGTGATGCCCGGCAGGATCACGCGCAGGAAGGTCTGCCACGGGCTGGCGCCCAGGCTGGCGGCCGCCTCTTCCAGCTCGCGCTCGGCGTCTTCCAGCACCGGCTGCACGGTGCGCACGACGAACGGCAGGCCGATGAAGGTCAATGCGATGACGATGCCCAGCGGCGTGAACGCGACCTTGATGCCGGCCTTGTCGAGATACTGGCCGATCCAGCCGTTGGTCGAGTACAGGGCGGTGAGCGTGATGCCGGCCACCGCGGTGGGCAGCGCGAACGGCAGGTCGACCAGGGCGTCGACGAAGCGCTTGCCGGGAAAACGATAGCGCACCAGCACCCAGGCCACGATGCCGCCGAACACCACGTTGATGGCGGCGCCCAGCAGTGCGGCGCCGAAGCTGAGGCGGTAGGACGCCATCACGCGCTCGGACGTGACGGCGCTCCAGAACGCGTCCCAGCTCATCGTGAAGGTCTTGAGGAAGATCGCCGACAACGGGATCAGCACCAGCAGCGCCAGGTAGAACAGCGTGAACCCGAGCGACAGCCCGAAGCCGGGAATGACCCGGTTCGCGCTGCTTCGGGATGGCACCAGAGTATTCATTAGTCCGCCCTTATTACAATTTCTTCTAATAGCGAGACATAATCGCATCGACACCGCATATTACAAACGAAGCAAAAATCATTTGCTTACAACCTGCGTGTCTTTGCATGAACATGGTCGGTGGGCGAAAACCGGGGTCAGAGCCCCTTGAAAAGCGACACCGGGCTCTGACCCCTATGCCAACAATTTCACCGCGACTCCTGCCAGCGTCATGGCCAGCAACCCGCGCAGGAAGCGCTCCGGCACGGCGCGCGCCGCCCACGACCCGAGCGTGATGCCCGGCAGCGACCCGACCAGCAGCGTGCCCAGCAGTATCCAGTCGATCGAGCCGAGCCACCAGTGCCCGAGCGCGGCGATGGCGGTCAGCGGGACCGCGTAGGCGATGTCGGTACCGGCCACCTCGGCCGGCTCCAGGTGCGGGTACAGCATCACCAGCAGCGTCGCGCCGATCGCGCCGGCCCCGATCGACGACACCGTGACCAGCACGCCGAGGACGGCGCCGGAGACGATGGTGGCGGCCGCCAGGCGGCGCCCCTGCAATTGGCGCCCGGGACGGCCCTGGACCCAGGCCAGCAGCCTGGCGCGGAACAGGATGGCGACCACGGTCAGCAGCACGGACACGGCGATGGTATAGCGGATGACCTGGCCGATGGCGGCGTCGAGCGGGCCGAGGTGCTGCAGCGCGAGCGTGGCGGCCAGCGCGGCCGGCAAGGCGCCCAGGCACAGGCGCCCGACGATCTGCCACTGGACGGTGCCGCGCATGCGGTGGGTGATGGTGCCGGCGCTCTTGGTGATGGAGGCGAACGCCAGGTCGGTGCCGACGGCAACGGACGGGTTGACGCCGAACAGCAGCGTCAGCAGTGGCGTCATCAGCGAACCGCCGCCGACGCCGGTCATGCCGACCAGCAGGCCGACGGCGAAACCGGAAAGAATATAGGTGATGGACATGCGCTGATCCCTTGGAGTCGGCCAAGGGTAAGGCAGCTCGGCTGTCGCACCAACAACAGCTTCCTTATTTGCTTATGCGGGTTTCGTGCTCGGGCCACGCATGCCATCACCGGACGCGCAGCCATGTAGGCTGGACGGGTTCCCCGTCCACGCGTCCGGGCGGCACATGATTCGCTGTCCAGCGCGCCGGTGCTGAACGCGTGGACGGCGAAGCCGGCCACCCTGCGCCGAACAAGTGTTACTTGTTCGGCTGCGGCGTCAGGCGCAGGTAGGGCCGCGGCGCCTTGAAGCCCTTCGGGTACTTCTGCTGCAGCTGCTCCGGATCCTGCACGGTCAGCGGGATGATGACGTCGTCGCCATCCTTCCAGTTGCCCGGCGTGGCGACCGTGTAGCCGTCGGTCAGCTGCAGGGCGTCGATCACGCGCAGCACTTCGTCGAAGT
>DAMAFT010000561.1:0-3568 GCA_031995805.1 Massilia sp. | reverse complement strand
CAGGTGCACTTCGCCACGCTGAAGAACGGCAAGGAGGTCGCGGTGAAGGTGCTGCGCCCGGGCATGAAGAGCACGATCGACGAAGACCTGGCGCTGATGCAGATGGCCGCCGGCCTGGTGGAGAAGGTCTGGCCCGACAGCCGCCGCCTGAAGCCGCGCGAGGTCGTCGCCGAGTTCGACAAATACCTGCACGATGAACTGGACCTGATGCGCGAGGCGGCCCAGGCCAGCCAGCTGCGCCGCAACTTCGCCGGCTCCACGCTGCTGATGGTGCCGGAAATGTACTGGGATTACTGCTCCAGCAGCGTGATCGTGATGGAGCGCATGAACGGCATCCCGATCTCGCAGACCGACCGCCTGGCCGCGGCCGGCGTCGACCTGAAAAAGCTGTCGAGCGACGGCGTGGAAATCTTCTTCACGCAGGTGTTCCGCGACGGCTTCTTCCATGCCGACATGCACCCAGGGAACATCCTGGTGTCGGTGGAACCGGAGACCTTCGGCCGCTACATCGCGCTCGATTTCGGCATCGTCGGCACGCTGAACGACTTCGACAAGGATTACCTGTCGCAGAACTTCCTGGCCTTCTTCCGGCGCGACTACAAGCGCGTGGCCGAGGCCCACATCGAATCCGGCTGGGCGCCGCGCGACACCCGCGTGGACGAGCTGGAAGCGGCCGTGCGCGCCACCTGCGAACCGATCTTCGACCGCCCCTTGAAGGACATCTCCTTCGGCCAGGTGCTGCTGCGCCTGTTCCAGACCTCGCGCCGCTTCAACGTCGAAGTGCAGCCGCAACTGGTGCTGCTGCAAAAGACCATGCTCAACATCGAAGGCCTGGGCCGCCAGCTCGACCCCGACCTCGACCTGTGGAAGACGGCCAAGCCCTACCTGGAGCGCTGGATGGCCGAGCAGGTCGGCTGGCGCGGCCTGGTGGAGCGCCTGCGCGTGGAGGCGCCGCACTACGCCAAGGTCATCCCGCAACTGCCGCGCCTCGTGCACCAGGTACTGGAAAACAAGGCCCATCCGGCGGCCGACCAGGGCGAGCTGCTGGCCGCCGTGCTGCGCGAGCAGCGCCGCACCAACCGCCTGCTGGCGTTCCTCGCCTGCGTGGCCGGGGCGGCCGCCGTGGTCGCGGCCGGCCTGCACGCCTTCGATAGCGGCCTGCTGTGATGGCCGCCGCGCCGGTACCGGCATTTGCCAGCCGCGACCCGTCGTCGCCGGGGTTCTGGGACGAACGCTTCGACCAGGCGTTCACGCCCTGGGAGCGGGGCGCGGCGCCGGCGCGCTTGCGCCGCTTCGTGACGGAGGCCGCGCGCCCGCTGGCGGCGCTGGTGCCCGGCGCCGGCTCGGCGCGCGAACTGGCGCTGCTGTGCGAGGCCGGCTGGGATGCGACGGCCATCGACTTTGCGCCAAGCGCCGTGGCGCAGGCGAAGGCGCTGGCGGGCCGCTGGGCCGGCCGCGTCGTCGAAGCCGATTTCTTTGCCTACGCGCCGCCGCGGCCGCTCGACCTGGTCTACGAACAGGCCTTCCTGTGCGCCTTGCCGCGCGCGCGCCGGCCCGATGTGGCGCGGCGCTGGGAAGCGCTGCTGGCGCCGGGCGGCTTGCTGGCCGGCTATTTCTTCTTCGACGATGCGCCCAAGGGGCCGCCGTTCGGGATCGGCAGGGACGAGCTGGACGGCTTGCTGGGCGCCGGGTTCGATTGCATCGCGGACGAGGCGGTGGAGGATTCGATTCCGGTGTTCGCGGGCAAGGAGCGCTGGATGGTATGGCGGCGCAAGTAGCCCGTCGCCCCGGCGCGGCGCCAAAAGAAAAGGCCCGCAAGGCGGGCCCGATTTGAAGTCGTTCTTGTATGGCTTGGCGGCGAGCCGGCAGGCCGGTCGCGCAAACTTCTGTTTCTTTCCAGTAGCCCGGCGAGACAAGCCCGCCGTGAACGCTGCTGAGGGATGCTATTTAAACAGTTAAGTTGAAATTCGGCAAACGGAACGCAACCGTACGCTGAAGAAAAACAACACTGTTGCCAAATTGCAGCAAGCACAAGCGGCTTGTCATGATGCCTGCCCGTGGTTGCCAAGCCCGCAAAGGTCAACATCGCCCGCAAAAGCTTTATAATTCAGGGTTTTGATGATTTTTGCGGAGTATTCAGAATGCCGATTTACGCCTACCGCTGCGATGAATGCGGTTTTGCCAAGGATGTACTGCAAAAGATCTCCGATCCGGTCCTGACCGTGTGCCCCTCGTGCGGCAAGTCCTCGTTCAAGAAGCAGGTGACGGCCGCCGGTTTCCAGCTCAAGGGCACCGGCTGGTACGTGACCGATTTCCGTGGCGGGACCGCTCCGCCGACCGGCACCGCCCCCGCCACCGGCGCGGCGACGAACGGCGGCGATGGCGCTGCAGCAGCCCCGGCCGCTTCCAGCGCCCCGGCTGCCCCTGCGGCGTCGACGCCGTCGAAGGACGGTGGCGGCAACTGACCACCGCCGGCCCTGCCGGCCGGCGCCCTTGACCATCCGGACGAACGACGATGCGTAAATATTTCATTACCGGCCTGCTGGTGCTGGTTCCCCTGGCGATCACCGCATGGGTGCTGAACCTCGTGATCGGCACGCTCGACCAGTCGCTCGTCCTGGTGCCGAAGGAATGGCAGCCGCACACGCACATCCCGGGCCTGGGCGCGATCATCACGCTGGCGATCGTGTTCCTGACCGGCCTGCTGACCAACAACCTGGTCGGCAAGTGGGTGGTGCGCATGTGGGAACGCGTGCTGCACCGCATCCCGGTCGTGAACTCGATCTACGGCAGCGTCAAGCAGGTGTCGGATACGCTGTTCTCGTCCTCGGGCAATGCGTTCCGCAAGGCCGTGCTGATCCCGTACCCGCACGCGGACTCGTACACGATCGCGTTCCTGACCGGCGTGCCGGGCGGCGACGTGGCGAACCACCTGGCCGGCGACTACGTCAGCGTGTACGTGCCGACGACGCCGAACCCGACCTCCGGCTTCTTCCTGATGATGGAGCGCAGCCGGACCGTCGAACTGGACATGACCGTCGACGAGGCATTGAAATACATCGTCTCGATGGGCGTGGTGGCGCCGCCGCCCACCAGCGCCCAGGCGAAGGACACCGCGGCCCTCGCCGCCGTGGACTGAACAAGAAACAAGGCAGCAAGCATCCGGGCCCGCCACAAGCACGGGCCACCGAATCAACCAACCAGGATCGAAAAATTATGTCCTCCATGCGTACTCACTACTGCGGCCTCGTGACCGAAGAGCTGCTGGGCCAAACCGTCAGCCTGTGCGGCTGGGTGCACCGTCGCCGCGACCACGGCGGCGTGATCTTCATCGACCTGCGCGACCGCGAAGGCCTCGTGCAGGTGGTCTGCCACCCCGACAACGCGGAGGTCTTCAAGGCCGCCGAGCACGTGCGCAACGAGTACTGCCTGCGCATCACCGGCACCGTCGTGAACCGCCTGGAGGGCACCGCCAACGCCAACCTGAAGTCGGGCAAGATCGAGATCAACACCACCAAGCTGGAAGTGCTGAACCCGTCGGTGCCGGTGCCGTTCCAGCTGGACGACG
>DAMAFT010000560.1:0-3573 GCA_031995805.1 Massilia sp. | reverse complement strand
GCCACGCTGGTGCTGATCGACGGCCACCGCATGGCGTCGTACCCGCTGGCGGACGACGGCTCGCGCTCCTTCGTCGACATCTCCAACATCCCGTTCGAGGCGGTCGAGCGCATCGAGATCCTGAAGGACGGCGCTTCGGCGGTGTACGGCTCGGACGCGATGGCCGGCGTCGTCAACGTGATCCTCAAGAAGAACTTCAACGGCCTGACGCTGTCGGCCGAGAAGGGCATCGCCACCGAAGGCGGCGGCAAGACCGAGCACTTCACCGGCACCTGGGGCAAGGGCGACCTCGACGCCGACGGCCACAACGCCTACATCAGTGTCGAATACCGCCGCCAGGAACCGATCTTCTACGACCAGCGCAAGGGCAAGGGCATCTGGAACGAGCTGGACATGTCGCGCTTCGGCGGCAACAACAAGGCGCTGGGCGTCGTCACGCCGCAGAACACGGCGCCGCTCACGCTGTCGCCCTACCTGCTGAACCCGAACGTGACGCGCGTCTACGGCGCCGACAACAGCGCCGCGTTCTCGTTCTTCCCGGGCACCGCCTGCGGCAGCTATGCCCAGATGGCGTCGGGCGGTTGCGCCTACAGCGATCCGACCAAGCAGATCCAGCCCCTGACCGAGAACGTCAACATCCTGGCCAGCTACACGCAGAACCTGGGCGGCGACTGGCGCGCCGATTTCAAGGCCTCGATGTTCGAGAGCCGCGTCAAGGTCAACCAGGGCATCACCAACTTCCCCTCGTCCTACGGCAGCCAGCTGGAACTGATGTCGGGCGTGCCGCCGCACTACATCCCGAATTCGGCGATCCCGGCGATCCGCATCCCGGCCAGCTACCCGGGCAACCCGTTCGGCGTGGCCGCCATCGTGCGCGGCCCGGTGCCGGGCGCCCCCGACAGCTACATCACCACCGACTCGCGCGCCTACCGCCTGGCCGCCGACTTCGCCGGCAGCTGGAACGACTGGGACCTCGACCTGTCGCTGGGCTACACCCGCAACAACCTGGAGCGCAAGCGCTACGGCGCCCTGAACGTGCCGGCGATGAACGCGGCGCTGAACCGCGCCGGCAACCCGTACCGGATCTATGGCGCCAATTCGGCCGAGGACATGGCCGCGATCTTCAAGACCCTGCGCTCGTTCGACACCTCGGAGCTGGACTATGCCGAAGCCCGCGCCGGCCGCTCCCTGGCCAAGCTGGCGGGCGGCGACCTGCAGGTCAGTGCCGGCCTGAGCGCCTTCCACACCAAGCTGTCCGCGCCGGCCATGCCGAACGCCGACGGCATCACCAATGGCGCCTATGCCTTCGGCTCGGAGACGGTCAAGTCGGCGTACGCGGAATTCAGCGCGCCGGTGCTCAAGTCCCTGGAAATCGACGGCGCCGTCCGCTACGACGACTACAGCCTGGCCGGCAGCTCGACCACGCCGAAGATCGCCTTCAAGTTCACCCCGAACGAGACGATCGCGGTGCGCGGCACGCTGGCGAAAGGCTTCCGCGCGCCGGGTCCGGCCGAGAACGGCAATTCGGCCAGCGCCGGCGGCGTCGGCACGAATGCCGACCCGCTCCTGTGCGCCGGCGGCTACCGTGCCGACGGCCTGTACCCGGCCGGCACCGTCATCGCCTCCTGCAACGAGTCGCTGATCGGCCTGACCACCACCAACCCGGACCTCAAGCCCGAGCACTCGGTATCGGCCACGTTCGGCGTGATCCTGGAGCCGGTGCGCGGCTGGAGCACGACGATCGACCTGTACCAGATCCGCGTGAGCGACCAGATCGTCGGCGGCCCGCGCGCCGACATCCCGGTGCGGATCGCGCCGGTGCCGAGCGATTGCGCCGACGGTAAGGGCGGCACCGTTACCTGCACCCCGAGCGTCGGTCGCATCGCCTACTACCCGACGACCCCGATCAATGCCAACAGCACGCGCACGCGCGGCATCGAACTCGGCACCCGCTATCGCTGGAACCTGGGTAGCTACGGCCGCCTGCGTACCGAGTTCCAGTACACGCACGCGTTCAGCTACAACATGAACATCGGCGGCATCGACTACCAGCTGGCCGGCGGCCACGGCCCGGCCGGCATCGGCGCCGACACGGCCAACCCGAAGGACCGCGCCCAGTTCGACCTGGGCTGGGAGCGCGGCCAGTTCGAGGCGACCACGTCGCTGCACTGGGTGAAGGGCTACGACCTGACCGACCCCACCAGCGGCCAGACCACCTGCGAGGAGGGAGCGGCGATGAATGGTGTGTTCCCGAACGGCAACGTGCCGGCGAACTTCTGCCGCGTCGGTTCCTTCATGCAGACCGACCTGACGCTGAACTACAAGATGAGCAAGCAGTGGACGCTGCACGCCTCGGTGCGGAATATGTTCAACCGCCAGCCGCCGGCCGACGTCAGCACCTACGGCAGCGGCTATCCGTACAACCTGTCGCTGCACTCGGCGGGGGCGGTGGGGCGCTTCGTGAACGTGGGGGCGGAGTACCGGTTCTAACGACCGCCGGCCCGACGACAAACGCCCCCGCGCAAGCGGGGGCGTCGTCGTTTGTCGCGGGCGACGGTCGACTGCCGTGGGTTTATTCGGCCAGCTGGCCGCGCACGCGTTCGATCGCCTTGCGCACCTGCGCCGGCGCGGTGCCGCCGACGTGGTCGCGCGCCGCCACCGAGCCTTCCAGCGTCAGCACGGCGAACACGTCCTGCTCGATCAGCGGCGAGAACGCGCGCAGGCGTTCCAGCGACATCTCCGACAGGTCGCACTGCGCATCGTCGCAGGCGCGCACCGCGTGGGCCACGGCTTCGTGGGCGTCGCGGAACGGCAGGCCCTTCTTGACCAGGTAGTCGGCCAGGTCGGTCGCCGTCGCATAACCCTGCAGCGCGGCGGCGCGCATGTTGTCGGCCTTGACCGTGATGCCGGCCGCCATGTCGGTGAAGATGCGCAGCGTGTCGAGCACCGTGTCGACCGTGTCGAACAGCGGTTCCTTGTCTTCCTGGTTGTCCTTGTTGTAGGCCAGCGGCTGGCCCTTCATCAGGGTCAGCAGGCCCATCAGGTGGCCATAGACGCGGCCGGTCTTGCCGCGCGCCAGTTCCGGCACGTCCGGGTTCTTTTTCTGCGGCATGATCGACGAGCCGGTGCAGAAGCGATCGGCGATGTCGATGAAGCCGACGCGCGGGCTCATCCAGGTCACCAGCTCTTCCGACATGCGCGAGATGTGCATCATCAATACCGATGCGGCGGCCGTGAACTCGATCGCGAAGTCGCGGTCAGACACGGCATCCAGCGAGTTGTGGCAGACGTCCTCGAAGCCGAGGGTCTGCGCCACGCGCAGGCGGTCGATGGGGAAGGTGGTGCCCGCCAGGGCGGCGGCACCCAGCGGCAGGCGGTTCACGCGGCGGCGCGTATCCGCCATGCGCTCGGCGTCGCGGCCGAACATCTCCACGTAGGCCAGCAGGTGGTGGCCGAAGGTCACCGGCTGCGCCACCTGAAGGTGCGTAAAGCCCGGCATGATGGTGCCGGCGTGCTGCTCGGCCAGGTCGGTCAGGGCGCCGCGCAGGCCGTTCAGCAGGGCCAGGATGTCGT
>DAMAFT010000559.1:0-3576 GCA_031995805.1 Massilia sp. | reverse complement strand
CATCCGGTTGAGGTCGGCGCCCAGTACCAGGGGCGCCGCCGCGATGGCCCACAGGGACAGGTGGGCGCGCGCCTCGACCGGGTGGCGCTCGTCGAACTCGCCGTGGCCCAGTTCCAGCATGTCCGGATCGTTCCAGCGTCCCGGCCCGGCGTACAGCGGACGCGCGGCGGCCGTGTCGAAGTTGTGCAGCATCGACTTCCAGGTCGGCTCGATGTCGGGACTGGTGCGCCAGGTATGGCCGTAGCGGCCGGCCCAGCCGGCCACGCGCGCCTCGCCCCAGGCGCAGATCGACAGCACGACGTCGCCACGCGGGCGCACGGCGTCGATCTCGCGGCGCAGCCCGGCATACAACTGCTCGACGCGCGCCGCGCCGGCCGCGTCCGGACGGCCGCGCACGATCCAGGGGCCGAACGCGGCGTGCGTGCCGTCGCGCACCCAGGGCTGCTCCGGCGTGAAGTCGGCCAGCCCGCAGGCGTCGACCTTGACGTAGTCGAAGCCCCACTCGCCCAGCAGCAGGCGCATGTCGGCCGCCTGGTGGCCGAAGGTGCCGATCTCGCGCTCGGCGCGCGATCCTTCCGGCAGGTTGGGCGAGTGCCGGTCCCAGGCCTGGGAACAGGCGTTGCGGCCGATGTCGGTGTAGATGCCCGCCTTCAGGCCGCGCGCATGCAGGCCGTCGACGAAGGGCCGCATGCTGGTGCTGCCGTCGGCCAGCAGGCCGCTCGGGAACATGCTGGTGCGGACCTCGATGCGGCCGTCGGCGCGGCGCGTGCGCCACCAGCCGTCGTCCATGTTGACGTAGCGGTAGCCGGCGTCGCGCAGGCCGCTCGCCACCAGCTTGTCGGCCACGGCCATGATCTTGGCTTCGTCGACCTCGGTGTGGAAGGCGTTCCACGGATTCCAGCCCATCGGCGGCGTCGGCGCCTGGGCGGCGACGGTCCCGCACAGGGCGCCCAGCGCCGCCGCCAGCAGCGTGCGCCTCATGCGCGCACCGCTTCCAGCAGCAGCGCGTGCTCGAAGCGCACCGTCACGCGCGCGGCGGGACCAGTCACCTCGCCCAGTTCGCGCCCGTCCACGTAGTCGCGCAGCTTCCACCTGCCCGCCCCCAGCCCGCGGATCTCGACCGGCCCGTCCCAGCGCGGCGCGAAGAACGCGAAATGCATGCGCCCGTCCTTCTCGACCGCGTGCCCTTCCGGCTTGTCGAAGCCGATGTCGTACAGCTCGCCGCGGTAGACGCCCTGCGGCAGCATCTTCTCGCGGTAGATGCCGATCCACTTGCGCCAGATGGCTTCGCGCTCGGGCGTGAGCAGGAAAATGTCCTTCGGCTTGGGATCGACCGGCCAGGTGAACTTGGTCGACAGCACGGCGCCGACGCCGACGGTGGACGCGAAATCCTGGCCGCCGTCGCTCAGCTCCACGTGGTCGCCGGCGTACGGCGCGGACGGTCCCATCAGCGCCTTGATGGTCTTGCCCTTGTGGCGTACCTGCCAGGACGACAGCGGGTCCGAGGCGGGTGCCTGGTTCATGTAGGGGAAGTTGTGGAAGGCGTAGGAGGTGCCGCAGGGGCACAGTTCGACCACGGCGTTCGGGTTCATCTCGCGCGCCGTGTCGTACACCATCTTCCAGAAGTCCTGCAGCTTCTCGAACGATTCCTCCGGCCGGGCGTGCTTGTGCGCCGGGTTGTGGCAGGGCGCGACGCCATTCAGGTGCTGGCCGTCGATCTTGATGCCCTGGTAGCCCCATTCGCCGAAGATCTTGCGGATCCAGGCGCGCGTCATCTCGATCGTCGGCGCGTAGGCCGGGCACAGGTAGAAGCTGTTCCACCAGCTGATCAGCTGCGGCGCGCCGTCCTTGTCCAGCAGGAGCATGTCGGTATGGTCGTGCAGCAGGTCCGAGCCAGGGTCCACGGCCAGCGGCGTGATCCACAGCCGCGCCTTCATGCCGGCATCCTTGATGGCGCCGACCAGGTCGCGCATGTCGGCGTCCCCGTTCGGGAATTTCTTCGCGTCGAGCTTCCAGTCGCCCTCGTTGTTCTGCCAGCCGTCGTCCAGCACGGCCCACTCCAGCCCCAGCTCCTTGGCCTTCTGCAGCGTGCCCACCATCAGCGGCACCGTGAAGTCGCGCTCGTAGCCCCAGGCGCACCAGATCGGCTCGTAGCAATCCGCGGGGCAGTCGGGCGCCGCCAGGCCGCGTTCGGCCATCACCTTGCGGTAGGCGTCGAGGGCGGCGAAGTAGTCGCCCGTGTGCAGCGCCAGGAAGGTGTCGAGCGTGTCGAGGGTCGCACCCGGTTGCAGCGTGACGTCCTGCTCGAACTCCACCGCCAGCGCCGCCCCGCCCTCCACCTGCCGGACCGGCAGCGCGACCAGGCGCGGCACCGTGTCCAGGTGGCCAACGGCCAGGCCGCAGTCGCGCCGCCAGACGTCGGCGGCTGGCGTGCCGCCGCCGTAGTCGGAGCCGTTCATGCCCATGAAGTTGCGCTGGTCGAAGCCATGCGTGACCGGCAGCACCCAGTCGCGCCGGTCCGGGTGCGTCGCGCCGGAATAGGTCCAGAACGCCGGTTGCGCGCCCCCGGCGGCGGCGCGCAGGGTATGCGCGCTGTTGGCCCAGGCGGCCACCAGCAGCGGGTGGTCGCCGGCGTTGCGGTAGGTGGTGCGGATCACGGCGAAGCCCGGATGGCGCTCGTAGAAGGTGACGGACACCGTCTTTTCGATGCGCTCGGCCGCCATGCCGGTGAAGCGGTGGCGCACGCCGGCGCCGTGCGGGCCGTCGACGCGGTCGGCGGCCTGCGACGCCAGCGTGAAACGGCCGATCCAGCGCCCGTTCGGCAGACGCAGGCGCTCGCTGGGCGCGAACGCGGTGACGGCACCCGGGCGCGGGCCGCGCCTGGACACCACCCGGCACCGCAGCTCGCCGTCGAATTCCAGCGCCATCGCGGCGTCGCCGATGCGCGCCACGTCCTTGCCCTTGCCCCCCCGGACGGCGGCGGCGCCTGCCGGTCCCACCGTCGATGCCACGGCCGTCCCGGCCAGCCACTGCAGCAGGGTGCGGCGGCGTTCGTCATGCGCTTGGTTCATCTGTCTCCTCGTGTCGGATGCGATTCTAAGGACCGGCGCCGGGCCGGCCCTCGCCGCCCCTACACCAGCTCGACTTGCGCGCCGCGCGAACGCAGCGCCTCGACCGCCTCCGGCGCCGCGCCGGCGTCGGTGATGATGCGGTCGACCTGTTCGATCTTCGCGATCACGGACAGGCTGCGCCGCCCGATCTTGGACGAGTCGCCCACCGCGACCACGCTGCGCGCGATCTCCAGCATGCGCGAGTTCAGGCGCGCTTCCAGCAGGTGCGGGGTCATCACGCCGATCTCCGGGTCCAGGCCGTCGAAGCCCAGGAACAGGATGTCGGCGTGCAGGCCCTGCAGCGCCGCTTCCGCCTGCGGCCCGCCCAGCGAGTACGAGCTGGGCCGCAGCACGCCGCCCAGCATCACCAGCGTCACGTGCGGCGCACCGGCCAGCAGCACGGCGATGTTCAGCGCATTGGTGATCACGTTCACCGACTGCAGCTTCAGGCCGCGGATCTGCTTGG
>DAMAFT010000558.1:0-3576 GCA_031995805.1 Massilia sp. | reverse complement strand
CGCCCGCGCGCGCCGCCTCGACGGCGGCGTTCAGCGCCAGGATATTGGTCTGGAAGGCGATCCCGTCGATCACGCCGATGATGTCGACGATCTGCTTCGACGAGGTGTCGATCCTGCCCATCGTGTCGATCACCTGGCGCACCACGGCGCCGCCCCGGGCCGCCACGGCGGTGGCCGCGCCGGCCAGCAGGTCGGCCTGGCGGGCATTGTCCGACGTCTGGCGGACGGTCGACGTCAGCTGCTCCAGCGAGGCCGCGGTTTGTTCCAGCGAACTGGCCTGCTGCTCGGTGCGCGCCGACAGTTCCAGGTTGCCGGACACGATCTCGTCCGAGGCGCCGGCCACCTGGCGCGCACCCTGCAGCACGCGCACGACGAGCCCGCGCAGGGCGCCGTTCATGTCGCGCAGGGCCGCCAGCAACTGGCCGGCCTCGTCGCGCCGCCGCACCACGATGTCGGCGCCGAGGTCGCCCTGCGCCACCCGGCGCGCGATGGCAACCGCTTCCTGCAGCGGACCGACGATGCCGTTGCGCAGCAGGATCCCGGCGGCCACCACCAGCAGCGCCAGGAACGCGCTCAGGGCGCCCTGCAGGCGCAGGCTGAGCGCGCCGGCTTCCTCGATGGCGCGCGCCTGGGCATCGATCTCGCTGCGCTGCAGCTCGACCAGTTCGCGCAGCCGCGCCTGGTAGCGCCGGGAAGCGGGCACGTACTGTTCGTCGATCAGGCGGTTGGCGGCCGCGTCGTCGTCCACGGCGCGCGCCTTGGCCACCGCCGCCCGGGCCGCGTTGTTGACGGCGCGGGCGGCGGCGATGTCCTGCACCAGGCGCCGTTCCTCGGGCGAGGTCAGCAGGGGCTGCACGCGCGCCATCAGCGCCTCGACCTCCTGCGTGCCCTGGGCCGAATCCTCGGCGAAGAACGCCACCAGCGACTTGTCCGTGCTCTTCGCGATGGCGATGGTGCGCCGCGAGCCGCCGTAGATCGTGCGGTACCAGTCGCTCACGAGGCGCTCCTTGGCCAGCGGCGTTTCCATCATGCCGCGGGTCGCCGCGACGACCTTGTCGAGCTGCCACAGGCCGGCGGCGGTGATACCGGTCGCGAAGACCAGCACGATGCCGAACACGACGGCGATCTTCTTCCCGATATTCAGGTTCTTCATGGAGTGCGGCGCCGCGGGTCAGAACAGGTGGCGGATGCCGACGGCGTAGCTGTTGCCCTTGGTCCTGCCGTCGACGTGGTCGTACAGGTAGGTGACGTAGACGTCGGTACGCTTCGACAGGTAATGGTCGTAGCCGAGCGCGCCGGTGTCGTGGTCGCCCACGCGCAGTGCCGGGTTGTCCACGGTGGTATGGGCCCACGAGGCCAGGACCGATCCGCCCTGCGTCACCGGCACCGACGTGCCGAGCTGCCAGGTGCGCGAGCGGATGTCGGAACCGGCATTGTCGGTCGCCTGGGCCGAGGCGTACAGCTTGGCCCAGCCGGCATCGTAGGTCACGCCGGCGAGGTAGGCTTCCTGGCCGGTCGTCGGCGCCACCGCGGCCGTGCGCACGCGCTGCGCCGAGAACACGGCCTCCAGCTTGTCCCTGGCGTAGCGGAAGTGGATGCCGGCGTTGTTGACGCTGCTGTTGCCGGCCACTTCGCCCGGCGCATAGACGATGGTCGTACTCAGGCCGCCGACGGTCGGCGCGACGTACTGGACCACGTTGTTCCACACCGTGTCGCCGATCACGGTGTTGCCGAACGCCGCCACGTAGCTCTGCACCACCAGCGGCGAGAACACCACGGACGAGCCGAACGGATTCACCTTCTGCATCGACACGTAATAGGGCGAGGTATGCCGGCCGAAGGTCAGCTGGCCGTAGGCGCCCGCCAGGCCGACCCAGGCGCTGCGCGAGAAGCCGGTCGGGTCGTTGCTGCTGCGGCCGGCGCCGCCCGTGTCCGGCTGGAAGAACTGTTCGAGCTGGAACACGGCGCGGGTGCCGCTGCCCAGGTCCTCGCTGCCGCGCACGCCCCACCACGAGGTGGTCAGGCCGCCGGAACCGACGACGGTACTGCGCGCCACGCTGTCGCTGCGCTTGATGCTGCCGGCGTAGGTGCCGATCAGGCCGTACAACTGGACGCCGTCGGCGGCGACGGCCGGCGCGGCGCCGGCGGCCAGGGCCATGCCGGCGAGGGAAAGGACGATGCGGCGGCCTGCGGCCGTGCGGGATGGGCTGCTCATGGGTGTCTCCAGGGAGGGTGCCGGCGGGTTCTGGGCCCGCCTGGCTGGGGAAAATCGGTCGGGTCAGGCGCGGTCGAGGGTGCGGTGCATCTGTTCGACGTCGAGCGCGTCCTCCCATTTGGAGATGACGATCGTCGCCACGGCGTTGCCGATCAGGTTGGTCGGGGTCAGGCCTTCGGACAGCAGGCGGTGCACGCCCAGGATCATGGCCACGCTGGCCACCGGGATCGTGCCGACCGTCGACAGGGTGGCGGCCAGCACCACGAAGGCGGCGCCGGCGACGCCGGCCGCGCCCTTCGACGTCAGCAGCAGCACGCTCAGCAGCACGACCTGCTGGGTCAGGTCGAGCGGGGTATTGGTCGCCTGGGCCAGGAACACGGTCACGGCGGCCAGGTACAGGCAGGTGCCGTCGAGGTTGAACGAATAGCCGGTCGGGATGATCAGGCCGACGACGCTGGGCTTGCAGCCGAGCTGTTCCATCTTGACCAGCATGCGCGGCAGCACGCTTTCCGACGAGGTCGTGGCCAGGCAGACCAGGATCTCCTCGCGCAGGAAGCGCATCAGCTTGAACAGGCTGAAGCCGCACAGGTGCGCGATCGGGCCGAGCACGCCGAAGATGAAGACCAGGCAGATGACGTAGAAGCAGATCAGCAGGTTACCCAGCGACAGCAGGGCCGTCGCGCCGTACTTGCCGACCGTGAAGGCGATGGCGCCGAACGCGCCCAGCGGCGCCGCCCACATGACGATGCCGACCATGCCGAAGAACACTTTCGACACGCCTTCCAGTACCTCGACGACGGGCTTGCCGACGCTGCCGGCGCGCACCAGCGCGAAGCCCATCAGCACCGAGATCAGCAAGACCTGCAGGATATGGCCTTCGGACATCGAGCCGACGAAGGTGTTCGGGATGATGTTCATGATGAACGGGATGACGCCGGTCTCGTGGCTCTTGTCGACGTAGTTCTTGACGGCGTGGGTGTCGAGCATGGAGGCGTCGACGTTCATGCCGGCGCCCGGCTGCCACAGGTTGACCATGACCAGGCCGACCACCAGGGCGATGGTCGTCATGACCTCGAAGTAGATCAGGCCCTTGATGGCGACGCGGCCGACGCGCGCCATGTCGTCCATCCTGGCGATGCCCAGCACCACGGTGCAGAAGATGATCGGCGCGATCAGCATGCGGATCAGCTTGATGAAGCCGTCGCCCAGCGGCTGCAATCGGGTGCCGAAGTCCGGATAGAAGTGGCCGATCAGGATGCCGAGCGCCATCGCGACCAGCACCTGCACCCACAGTTGTTTGTACCAGCGTCGGGCCTTTGCCTGGACCGGCGCGGCGTTATCCGTGGTGCTCGTCAGCATTG
>DAMAFT010000557.1:0-3577 GCA_031995805.1 Massilia sp. | reverse complement strand
TGCTGACGCTGTTCTACCGCCAAATGCCGCAGCTGGTCGAGCGCGGCCACATCTACATCGCCCAGCCGCCGCTGTACAAGGTCAAGGCCGGCCGCGACGAGCGCTACCTGAAGGACGACGTCGAGGAAGCCAGCTACATGATGAAGGTGGCCCTGAACGGCGCTGCCCTGCTGCCGCGCGAAGGCGCGGAACCCGTCACCGGCGACGCCCTGGGCGACCTGGTCGGCCGGTACAACAAGGCCAACGCCATCATGATGCGCCTGACCCGCGTGATCGACCGCGCGGCCCTGTCGGCCATCATGACCGGCGTCACGCTGGACCTGTCGACCCAGCAGGCCGCCGAGCAATCGGCGCAGGCGCTGGCCGACGCGATCAAGGACCCGAGCGTGAAGGTGGGCGTGCGTTCCGACGAACTGTCGGACAAGCACAGCTTGCGCATCGAACGCATCCGCCACGGCAACGTGCAGGTGACGTCGATCGACGCCGACTTCACGGCCGGCGCCGACTACGCGACCCTGGCCAGCTCGGCCGCGACCTTCCAGGGCCTGATGGGCGACGGCGCCATCATCCGCCGCGGCGAGGGCGAGAAGATGAAGGAATCGCTGGTGCGCGACTTCCAGCAAGCCATGGAATGGCTGCGCGACGAAGCCGAGCGCGGCGTCTCCAAGCAGCGTTACAAAGGGCTGGGCGAGATGAATCCGGAGCAGCTGTGGGAGACCACCATGGATCCGACCGTGCGCCGTTTGCTGAAGGTGCAGATCGAGGATGCGATTGCGGCGGATCAGATCTTTACCACGTTGATGGGGGATGAGGTGGAGCCGCGCAGGAACTTCATCGAGAGCAATGCGCTGCAGGCGGGGAATATCGACGTATAAGTCGACTGCGCGTGCGAAAACGGCCTTCTTCGGAAGGCCGTTTTTCATGCGCGTCTCATTCGAAATGCTTGCACATCCTGCTGCAACTCTTCGCCAGCGCCGCCTGCATCCTTTCCCGCTCGGCCGCTTCCTCTTCCTCCAGCGCCTTCGCTTTCTGCGGATCGGTTTCCCGCCGCCTCTGCTCCTGGATGCTCGTGAGCCTGCGGGCAAATTCCGGCTTCATCAATGCCGGCTCCTCGAAGGGCAGCGTGGTGCAGCGACGGTAGCAAGCGTCGGCCGTATCGGCGGCTTGCGCGTTCGCGTCCGAACAGCCCAACACGGCTCCCAGTACGACGATCCCCATCAGGTTTTTCATGCCGGCCTTTCCTTGGTAGATGAATGACTACGAGCGCAGCACGCTGAAGCTGCTGAACGCCGCCGCCGGCAAGGGATGCACCAGCTTCCAGGTGATGTTCATCGGCCGTTCGCCATGGCTGTGCTGGAAGATCACGGGGCCGCAAGCAAGATACGCGCTGTCCTGGTCCGGCCGCACGAACAACTGGAAAGTCCATCCATTGGCGGCGTCGCCCACGCTGTCGAGATAGCGCCGGCCGCCGGCCGTGGTGGGCGCCGCGCTGTTCTGCGACTGCCAGTGGAACAGCTCGTGGCTCAATGCATAGTCGTGGTAGGCGATCGTCTCGTGGAAGCCGCTGCGCTTGTCCAGCGTGACAAACATGAGCTCGGTCTTGCGCTCGTGCATGCGGTACACGCCCATATTGAAAAAGGGGCGGGCCTGCGCCGTGTGGAAACCGACCGCCGTCAGGATTTCGTTCAGGCGGTAGTGGCCGTGCAGGCACAAGGGCGTCCACGCCAGCCCGGGCAGTGCGGCCGCATGCGGCAGTGCCGTGCCTTCGAGCACCCGGGCCAGTTCGACCAGCTCATCCGCAACGGCAGGATGCGCATGCACGCGCTGCAGGAAATCGTGCCCGCTGCCCTTGCGGCCGAGCGCCCCATCGACCTGGTAGGCCAGCATTTGCAGGCGCACGGTGTCGGCCGCGTCCAGCGGCAGGTGCGGCGCGCGCGCCGCGCCCGCCTTCGCCATCAGGGCGATCCGGGCCGGATCGTCGACGTGCAGCAGCGCGCCGAAGCGCCGGCCAAAATAGTCCTCTTCCGGCCCCGCCTCGCCGGCGAGCAGGCCCGCCGAGCGGCGCAGCGCCGTCCAGCCGCTGCGTCCCGTGCTGCGGTAGACATCGTTGATGTCCAAAGCCTGGTCATGGAGGAAGCGCGCGAGCGTAATATCGCGCCGTCCTTCCATGCTCGCATATGCCAGCAGGTCGGCCGTCAGGCGGCGCCAGTTCTGGTTGGTGAGCTTGCGCAGGCTGTCCAGGATCTGGTCGCGCCCCCGCTTCTGCAACTGGATGTGGCAGCCGGCCGGCAGTTGGCTGAAGCCGTGTTCGACGGCATCGGCCAACTGGCGCCGGTTCATGCCGGTAATCGCACCGAACAGGCGGTCGAAACGGAAGTCCGCGACATGCTGGCCGATGAAGTCGAGGATGAGGCAGCTTTCCTTGCCGCTCGAGAGGCGCAGGCCGCGCCCGATCTGCTGCTGGAACAGGACCGGGCTTTGCGTGGGACGCAGCAGCAGCAGGGTGTCCACCACGGGGATGTCGACGCCCTCGTTGAACAGGTCGACCGTCACCAGCACGCATACGTCACCGTTCACCAGCGCCCGCGGCGCGGCGTCACGCTCCGCAGGCGACGATTCGCCCGTGATGCACAGGGCCGGCAAGCCGGCCGCATTGAATTGCG
Source organism: Massilia sp. (assembly GCA_031995805.1). Classification (GTDB taxonomy): domain Bacteria; phylum Pseudomonadota; class Gammaproteobacteria; order Burkholderiales; family Burkholderiaceae_D; genus Telluria. The sequence goes on along the minus strand of DAMAFT010000557.1, from coordinate 914 downwards.
CCGTCATGAAGCGCGCATGCGCCACGCTCACGCAGAACGCGAGCGCGCGGCTCTGGCGCGGGTCGGCGCTCAGGCGGCGCCACTCGGCGACGATCATCCGGGCGCGCATCATGTCGCCCGTGAGGAGCTTGTCGAGCGACGCCGTTTCGCCCGGCTGGTGCCAGGGCACATGGCGGAAATCGGTGCGGTCGTCGCAGGCGAAGTATTCGAAGGGCGCCAGCAATTGCAGGTCGAGCGCATGCCACAGGCGCAGCTCCACCGCCGGGCTGCCGTCCGGACGGCTGTCGAAATAGGACAGGATCGAGCGGCCATCGCTGCGTTCCGGCGTCGCGGTCAGGCCCAGCAGGATGGTGCTGTCGATCCGGCGTGCGACGGCATCGAAACTGGCGGCCGCCATGCGGTGGCATTCGTCGAACACGACGCCATGCCAGTAGTCGGCGCCATAGCGCGCCAGCAGATCGTTGCTGCGGACGCTGTCGATGGTGGCGAACAGGTGGTCCGGGTTGTCCATGCGATGCAGCCCGCTCAGCAACTGGCCGAATCCCGGATCGCGCAGCACCTCGCGATAGGTGCGCAGGGCCTGCTGCAGGATCTCGATCCGGTGCGCGATGAACAGCAGGCGCGGACGGCCGCCGTGCTGCCGGCACAGCCGCTCATAGTCGAACGCCGCCACGACGGTCTTGCCGGTTCCGGTGGCGGCGACGACCAGGTTGCGCATGCGTCCGTGCTCGCGCTCGGCCTGCAGTTGCTCGAGCATCACGCGTTGGTAATTCTTCGGGCTGAGGTCGAAGAAGCCGAGTACATTGGCGGGTCGGCCGGCGTGCGCGCCGCCGCCTTTTTCGGCGGCGATCGCCCGGTCCAGGGCGGCGCGATGCGCCGGCTGCGCCGGATCGTAGGCCACGAATTCGGTGTCG
>DAMAFT010000556.1:0-3578 GCA_031995805.1 Massilia sp. | reverse complement strand
TGCCCGAGGCGTCTTCCATGGTGCGGAAGAAGTCGGCCGGGGTCGGGCGCTTGAACTTCCAGCGGCGCGCGTATTCCTTGAAGGCGAAGTCGAACAGTTCGCGGCCCAGCACCGTCTCGCGCAGCACGATCAGCGCGGCGGTCGGCTTGGCATACGCGTTGTTGCCGAACTGGAGGACCGATTCCGAGTTGGTCATGATGGGCACCTGGTTGCGGCTCTTCATGTACTCGGCGATCACGCGCGGCTCGCCGCGCGACTGCGGGTAGTGCTCTTCCCAGGCCTGCTCGGCCAGGTACTGCACGAAGGAGTTCAGGCCCTCGTCCATCCAGGTCCACTGGCGCTCGTCCGAGTTGATGATCATCGGATAGTAGTTGTGGCCGACCTCGTGGATGATCACGCTGATCAGGCCGTACTTGGTGCGCTTGGAATAGGTGAGCTCGCCGGTCTTCTTGTTCTTGGTCGGACGCGGGCCGTTGAACGAGATCATCGGGTATTCCATGCCGCCGACCGGGCCGTTCACCGAGATCGCCACCGGGTACGGGTAGTCGAAGGAATACTTGTTGTACTCGTTGATCGTGTGGATGATCGACTGGGTCGAGTACTGGCCCCACAGCGGGTTACCCTCCTTCGGGTAGTAGGACATCGCCAGCACATCGGTATCGCCCTTCTTGTAGCCCTGGGCGTCCCAGATGAACTTGCGGCTCGACGCGAACGCGAAGTCGCGCACGTTCTTGGCCTTGAAGTGCCAGGTGCGGGTGCCGGCGGCGCGGGTCTTTTCCTTGGCTTCCGCCTCGGCCTGGGTCACGATGACGACCGGCTTGGCCGCCGTGCGCGCCTGCTTCAGGCGGTCGCGCTGGGCGGCGCTGAGCACGTCGCCCGGGTTCTGCAGTTCGCCGGTGGAGGCGACCACGTGGTCGGACGGGACGGTGACCTGCACATCGTAGTCGCCGAATTCCAGCGTGAACTCGCCCGAGCCCAGGAACTGCTTGTGCTGCCAGCCGTACACATCGTAGTAGGCGGCCATGCGCGGGAACCACTGGGCGATCTCGAACAGGTCGTTCTTGTCGTCGAACTTCTCGAAGCCCGAGCGGCCGCCCAGGATCTTCGACTCGGTGATGTTGTAGCTCCAGTCGATGCCGAAGGCCAGGCGCTGGCCCGGCTTCAGGGGCTGGGGCAGGTCGATGCGCATCATCGTCTTGTTGATGACGAAGTGCAGGGGCTTGCCGCTGCCGTCCTTGACCGCCTTGATGTCGAAGCCGCCCGGGAAGGTACGCGCTTCGAGCGTGCTGCGCAGCGCGTCGAACTTCACGCCGGTTTCCGGCGTCTGGCCCTTCCAGGCGTCGCGCGACGGCAGGATGGCGGTGGTGCGCGCATCCGAACCCGGCTTGAAGATGTTCTGGTCGAGCTGCACCCACAGGTAGGTGAGCGTATCGGGCGAATTGTTGTGATACGTGATCGTCTCGGAACCCGTGATCGTGCGCTTGTCCTCGTCCAGCGCGACGCGGATCGCGTAGTCGGCGCGCTGCTGCCAGTAGGCGTGGCCGGGGGCGCCGGAGGCGGTACGGATCGTCGTCGGCGTCGGAAGCAATTCGTCGAGCTGGCGGAACTTGTCGTCGAAAGGTTCTGCCGCGATTGCAGACATCGTGAGGCACAGTACTGCCAGGCCGATCGGCAAACGTATCATATCTACCCTGTATTTATGGTTGAAATAAGGAAAATATTCTAGTCTTGCCTCCCCAAAATAAGCATCTTGATTTGTAACAAGGCTGTTACAAATAAGCTGTGCTAGCGAAAAGCGAATTTTTTGAACATGCCGAGGGGATTCGACAAACTTATATATGTCTAGACCACTGAAGATCGTTGCTTTTTGGCTACGCTTACCACAGTGATATCGCTATCAACAGGCATTTCCCACATTGACTAGCTATAAGTAAACGTTGCCAGACTATAATTTTTAGTCTTGTCGAAAGAATTCGTAAGATTTTCGTTATTGCAACAGTCTTATATTATTGAAATTCTATTTGCATATTTGATACGCCAGCCGGCGTGAGGGAAAAGGATGGATGCGTTCACACTTGTCGTGGCTGCCGCGCTGACGAGCACGATCATGGCCGGCAGCATGGCCCTCCTTTACCTCGCCAGTTCGCGCCAGGTGTGCCTGATCGACTGGACGCTGGCTGGCAGCTTCTTCGCGATCAGCAATATCATCGCCGCCGTGGCCACCCATGGCGGCATCGCCCATCCGCTCGTCCTCGGCCTCGGCAACACCCTGCACCTCGCCGGCCAGTTCGGCATGCTCGCCGGCGTGCGCCGCCACCTGCGCCTCAAGGCGGGCTGGGGGCCCTTCGCCATCGTGGCGACGCTGGTCCTGGCGGCGCATGCGCTGCCCTTCATCCAGGCGTCGGTGCTGCACCGCCTATCGCTGATGGGGCCGCTCATCATCGCCATCAACCTCGGCACCGCCTGGTTGCTGTGGCACCGCAGCGAAGGGGCGGCGCGCGTGGCCTACGTGCCGCTGATCGTGCTGGAGCTGCTGTCGGCGCTGCAGATGGCGGTGCGCAACGGCATCGTGATCGTCTACGATGGCCGGTTGCCGGGCGGCCTGGGCGGCCAGTTCCTGCAGACGAGCGGCGCGCTGTCGATGCTGGTGTTCCTGTCGTTCGGCGCGATGTCCTGCGCGCTGATCGTGGCCCAGCAGCAGACGCTGGCCCTGCGCCGCGCCTCGCTGACCGACGCGCTGACCGGCTGGCTGAACCGCCGCGCGCTGCACGACATCGCCACGCGCGAATTCCGCCGCTGCCGCCGCACCGGCGCCCCCGCCCACTTCATCACCTTCGACGTCGACCACTTCAAGGCCATCAACGACCGCTACGGCCACGGCGTGGGCGACGCCGCGATCTGCCACATCACCACGCTGTCGGCCGGCGTGCTGCGCGGCTACGACGCGCTGTTCCGCATCGGCGGCGAGGAATTCGCGGTGCTGCTGGCCGGCGCCGAACCGGACGCCGTGCGCGGCATCGCCGAGCGCCTGCGCGAACTGGTGGCGCACGCGCCGCTGGTGATCGACGGCCACGTGGTGCCGATGACGGTCAGCGTGGGCGTCGCCGCGCTGGCGCCGTCCGACCAGAAATGGGAAGACATCCTGCGCCGCGCCGACGAGGCGCTGTACCACGCCAAGCAGCATGGCCGCAACCGCGTCAGCGTGCACGGGCGCGACGTGCCGGAGCGGGGACAGGTGTTGCGGTTGCAGGTGGTGGGGGCGTGACGGGCGATTCCGCCTGACACGCCCGCGCGCGTGTGGATTGGCTGGCGTCCCGCCGGCACGGGGCTATCAGTCGAACCCGCGCACCGGCAACTCCGCTCCGCGCTGGATCCAGTTGCGCTTCGAATACGCGGTAAGCCCGTCCGTCGCGTGCAGGGTGAACGCGTGGCGCGACACCGCCGACCGGTTCGGCGCGCTGTAGTGCGGCAGCAGGCCGTGGAAGCAGACCAGGTCGCCGGCCTTCGCCTCGAGCGGCACGGCGGTGCTGTCGTCGGGCCAGGGCGTGGCGTCCAGCTTGTCCATGGTGATGCGGTCG
>DAMAFT010000555.1:0-3593 GCA_031995805.1 Massilia sp. | reverse complement strand
CGCTGGGCCAGCGCCGCGCGCGCCTGCTGCGCCAGCCTCGCGACGACCGCCCGCGGCGGCAAGCCCTTGGGCAGTGCCGGCTTCGGCTGGCGTGCCGCTTCCTTCTGCACGCGCCTGAGCGCCTCGGCCTCGGGGATCTTCAGCAGGCGCGCCAGCTCGGCCGCGCACACCTGCTGCTGCACCTTCTCGATGGCGCGCGCCAGTTCGCGCGCCTGGCGCTCGGGATCGTCGGTACCGGCGTCCTGCCGGCGCGGCTTCGGCGCCATGCCCGCGCTCTGCTCGAGCGCATCCTTGATCTCTTCCATCGCGCGCAGTTCCTTGCGCATCTGGCGCTTGTCGGTGGCGGCGAGCGAGCGCTCGACGCGCGCCTGCACGCCCTGCGTGCGCTGCCGTTCGACGTGTACCGGACCGGCCCGGTACAAGCTGGCCGCCAGCAGCAGGTGCACCCCGACCGAAGCGACCAGCCACGGATGGCGGCGCGGCAGTTCGTAGAGCGCCGAGTGGTCCAGCGACGAACGGTCCAGCGGCGATGCGGCCTCCATCGCTAGCGCCGCGTGTGCATCGAGATAGTGGTCAGTCCCTCGAACTGGCACAGGTCCAGCACGTGCACGATGGACTGGTACGACGCGCCGCCGTCGCCGTCGATGCGCACCGGCCGGCCGGGGCTGCGCGCCGCCTCGTCGCGCAGGCGCGCGTGCAGCCCTTCGGTGGACAGCGTGTCCTTGCCGATGGCGACGTTGCCGCCCTTGTCGACCACGATCACCAGCGGATCGGGCGCGGCCTTCGCCATGTCGAGGGAGGCGCTGGAACGCGGCAGCGTGATCGGCATCTGCTTCTCGCGCTGCTTCTCTTCCTTCTGCTTGAACGACGTGGCGACCATGAAGAACATCAACAGGAAGAAAATGCAGTCGATCAGCGCGATCAGGCCGATCTCGGGCTGTTCGTCGTCGTCGAGGTCAATGCGCATGGGCGGCCTCCGTGGGGGCAGGCTGCGCCTCCAGCACCTGGTTCAGCTGGCGCTCCAGCAGGATGCCGATGCCGACCAGGCGATGGCGGAAGAAGTGGTGCGCGGCCAGCGCCGGCAGCGCCACCGACAGGCCGGCCGCCGTGTTCACCAGCGCCTTCGAGATGCCGCCGGCCAGCAACGTGGGGTCGCCCATGCCGGCGGAAGCGATGACATGGAAGGATTCGATCATGCCGACCACGGTGCCGAGCAGGCCGACGATGGGCGCGATCGTCGCCACCACGTTCAGCGCATAGGCCTTCTGCTGCTGCAGCCGCAGCTCGGTCGACGCCAGGTCGGCGGCGCGCGCCGCCAGCTGCGCAGGCGGCATGTGCGGCCGCCCGGCCAGGTCGCCGAGGATGCGCGCCAGCACGCCGCGTTCGCCCGCCACGCGCTCGCGCAATGCGTCGAAGCACCCGGCCTGCCACAGCCCGCGCGCCTCGTCGGCGAGCTCCTGCGGCGCCTGGCGGGCGGCGCGCAGGTTGGCCAGTCGTTCGAACACGACGGCCAGCGCCAGGATCGACAGCAAGCCGGTGACGACGATGCCGGCGCCGCCATTGGCGAGCTGGGCGGCGAAATCGAGTTCCGCGGCATGCAACGGGAGCGCCGCCAGCGCCAGGGCGCATGGGGCCGATCTGTGGAATGGACGGGGCATCGCGATCCTCTGTTGTTGTCGTGGCTAGACAATGTAGCACAGAGTTTCTTTATGTTCGAAAATTTATTACTATGAACTGGTAATTTTTATTCCAATTCATGGAATCATGAATTCCAATGCATGTCCGCGAAGACCGTTCGGCGCAACGCTGAGCGCGCGCAAACGGTGGCGGCGTCTCGTCATGCACCATGGATAACATGACCACCCACCCAGGGAAACATCATGAACCTGCGAACATTCGCCGCCGCGCTCGGAACCATCCTGCTGGCGGCAGGCGCGCCGGACGCCGGGGCCGATCCCTTGTACAACCTGAGCATCCTGCCGGCCGGCTTCGCGGCCGAGGAATTGAACAACGCCGGCCAGGTCGTCGGCACCGCGAACGGCGCGGCGACCATCCTGTCGGGCAATACGTTGACGAGCCTGGCCGCCGTCGCGCCGGTCAGCTTCGGATTGGCGATCAACGGCGCGGGCGACGTCGCCGGCGCGCTGGACAGCCGCTATGGCGGCAGTGCGTTTTCCTATATCGGCGGAACGCTGGCCAATCTAGGCCCCCTGCTGTCGGAAAACTTCTACTATTCGTACGCCACCGCCATCAACGACGGCGGCGCCGTCGGCGGTGTGGCCATTCCCTTCGTCGGCGAAGCCGTGCGCGGTTTCATCCGGCAGGGCGGCGGCATCGCCTACCTGGGCACGCTGGGCGGCGATTTCAGCCAAGTGGCGGCATTGAACGGCGCGGGAGCCGCCACCGGCGTCGCCTCGCTGGACGGGCCGGCGCTGGTCCAGCCCTACCACGCCATCTACTACGCCGGCGGCGTGCTGCAGGACCTGGGCACACTCGGCGGCGAACACAGCGCCGGGGCCGACCTGAACGATGCCGGGGACATCGTCGGCTGGTCCGACGTGCAGGCGGACGATTTCACGCCCCACCCCTTCCTGTACCGGGACGGCAACCTGCTCGACCTGGGCACGCTCGGCGGCGCCGGCGGCGAAGCGCATGCCATCAACAACCTGGGAGCGATCGTGGGCAATGCCTACCTGGCGGGCGACGCGATCCTGCACGCCTTCCTGTACCTGGACGGCCAGATGATCGACCTGAACGGCCTTGTCGAGCAGCTCGGCGGCTGGGAATTGACGGCCGCCTACGACATCAACGACGCCGGCCAGATCCTCGGCACCGCCTGCCAGGCGGGCGCATGCACGTCGGTGCTGCTGTCGCCGGTGCCCGAACCGGCCGCCGGCGCGCTGCTGCCGGCAGGCCTGGCGGTGCTGGCGCTGGCGGCCATGGCGCGCCGCCGGCGGGGAACGGCGGCGTCTCCGTTGCCGGCAGCCTGAAACGCCGGTCCGGACAGCAACTTACCCGCTGGAATCGTATTCAACGCCCCATGCTATCCTGTCCGGTCGACAAGGCAGGGAGGCAACGATGTTTTCCCATGTATGCGTGGGGGTGAGCGATTTCGAACGCGCGCTGGCGTTCTACCGGCCGTTGATGGCATGCCTCGGCATCGCCGAGCGCTTCTGCGATGCCGCCCGGCCATGGGCCGGCTGGCAGGTGCCGGGCCAGGCACGCCCGCTGTTCGTGGTCGGCGCGCCCTGGGACGGCGGCGAACACGCGCCCGGCAACGGCCAGATGGCGGCCTTCATGGCGGCCGACCGCGCGACGGTCGACCAGGCCCATGCGCTGGCCCTGGCCCATGGCGGCAGCGACGAAGGCGCGCCGGGCCTGCGCCCCGCCTACCACGCCCATTACTACGGCGCCTATTTCCGCGACCCGGACGGCAACAAGCTGTGCGTGGTGTGCCACGAGGCAGAGGCGGAGCCGGCGCCGCCGGGCCGGCCGTGACGCTGAGAAGCTATCCCGGTAGGCTGCATACCGGGACAGGTTCAATAAGCTACAGCAGCACCAGGTTATCCCGGTGCACCAGCTCCGGCGCCTCG
>DAMAFT010000554.1:0-3594 GCA_031995805.1 Massilia sp. | reverse complement strand
GACCTGGTTGGTCTTCAGCGCGGCGAGGTCGGCCGTCCCGATGGCCGCGACCTGGCCACTGTTCAGTGCGCCGATCTGGTTCGTGGTCAGGCCGCCGACCTGGATCGTGGTCAGCGCAGCCACCTGGGCGGTGGTCAGGCCATCCACGATCTGGCTGGTGCTCAACGCCGCGATCTGGTTGCTCTTGAGCGCAGCCACGTCGTCGGTCTCGAGCGAGGCGACCTGGTCGCTGGTCAGCGAGACGATCTGGGTGGTGGTCAGTGCGCCGACCTGGGCCGTGGTAAGCGCCGCCACCTGGGTCGAGGTCAAGGTCACGATGCTGGTCGTGCGCAGCGCGGCAACCTGGGTCGCAGTGAAAGCGGCGATCTGCGATGTGGTCAGCGATGCGATGTCGGATGTGGACAGCGCGGCGATATTCGCAGTGCTCAGCGCCTGGATTTGGGCAGTGGTGAAGCCGCTTAGATCTAAAGCCATGGTCGAACCTTTAAGTGAATTTGGCGTTGTGCGGGCCGGGAATGAGCCCAGGGTACGGTTTAAAATAAAATTTCCCTAAGGATACACTGCTACACGCTTACCGAATGCTCTACGGCAAGAAATAAGAAAATCTTGAGTACCTTCCGGTTGTTTTTAGACGACAAGCATCATTCAATCGACAACACTCCCCTGGTAACACTATTTTTCCCAGTGCAATGTATATAGGCGACCATCAGTCGAGTTTCGTTCAGTCCCGATATCACCGTACGTGCCCGGCGGCCTGACATACCCATGGCGGATACGGGCCTGGACGGCACAGGATGTTGCATGGATGTATTGCTTTCCTCGCAATGCGCTTGCCAAACCGGTCTTGTTTATGGAATATGCTTATTCTCAATTTGCCATGAAGCGTCACCGATGCCGACTTCCCTCCTCCCTCTCGAGATGCCTGCCAGTGCAGGGGTGGGGCCGAGGCGCCGCAAAGGCCGGGCATGAAGACGGCTGCGCGCGTCTCGCGCCTGTACGAAGTGATGGACCTGATGCTCGACTCGGTCGGCGACCCGCTTGCCCTCAAGTCGCTGGCGGCGTCGGCCAGCTATTCCTCGTTCCACTTCGACCGCATCTTCCGCGAGCTGACCGGTTTCTCGGCCGTCGAATACCAGCGCAAGCGTCGCCTGCGCCGCGCCGCCCACCTGCTGCGCCACGAGCCCGACGTGCCGGTCGGGCGCATCGCCCAGGATTGCGGCTTCCCATCGAATGCGGCCTTCGCCAAGGCCTTCAAGCAGCAGTTCGCCATGTCGGCCAAGGCCTGGCGCGAAGGCGGCTGGCGCGACTACATGGACCGCCAGGTCGGGCGCGAGAGCGACATCGGCTTCTTCGTCGCGGAAGCCGACAACCTGGAAGCGATCCTGGCCCCCTACTGCCCGCCCGAACCCGGCACGGTCGCGGCGCGCATCGCCGTGCGCACGCTGCCGGCCCTCACCCTGCGCTACCAGCGCTTCTTCGGCCAGTCCGGCGCGGCGCTGTCAATGGCCTGCAACGCCTTCATCCGCGAACGCGAGCGGGCCGACAGCCTGCTGCCGTCGACGCCGTGGTACGGGGTGTTCGACGAGGATCCGGGTTTTACGGGGGAACGCGAATACTGCTACGACTTCGGCTGCGCCGAGGACAGCGCGCCCGACCCGGGACTGGGCCTGCGCACCCTGCCGGCCGGCAGCTACGCCTGCCTGGAATTCGCCGACGAATGGCCGCGCTTCCGCTCCATGTACGAGGACTGGCTCGACAGGCAGGCCGTCTGGCGCCTGGACAGCACCCGGCCGCACATCCAGAAGGTCGAGCGCGGCCCCGACGGCCGCTGGCGCGGCTGGCTGGCGCTGCCGGTGAAAAAGCGTTGATTACCAGTCGAAGTCGTCCGGCACCTTGAAGTCCTTGTACGGATCGTCCTCGTCGACGGCCGTCGCGGCATCCTGCTTCTTGACACGCACCACGCTCTCCGGCGCGCGCTCGGCGATCTTGTCGGCGATCACGCGCGGCACCAGTTCGAAGGCGCCGCCGTGCGCGACGATGGCCAGGCGCCCGGCCACCAGGTGCGCGCGCACCTTGTCCGACACGTGGATGCGCTCGATCTTGGTGCCCAGCGTGAAGTTGTAGGCGATGTCGCCATTGCCCTTCGGCTGGCGGTTGACCTTCACCATCTGGGCGATCTGGGCGGCGACGGCTTTCTGCGCGGCGGCGGCGTCGCGCTCGGCGTTCAGCACGCGCGCCCGCTCGGCCTGCTGGCGCTGGGCCTCGAGCGCCGCTTCCTTCGACTCGTTGACGCTGGTAACGCCGGTGCGGCGCTCGATCTTCTGCTGCTTGCTCTTTTCCTGGTTGGCGACCTTGACCTTCTTCTTGTCGACCAGGCCGGCCTTCATCAGCTGCTCTTGCAGGGACACCATGTTTGCTGCTCCATACGTGATAGGGCGCGCCGCCCCGTGCGGAGCGGCGCCTGAAACCCGCCAGCATAGCAAAAACGCAGCCGCCCTGGCATCATTCGCGCCGGTGGCGCAGGAAGAAACGCAACATCTCGGCCGAGGCGTCCGGCCCCGCCGCATCGGTGTACGACCCGGCCGGGCTGCCGCCCGCCCAGGCATGGCCGGCGCCGTGCAGCAGCCAGTATTCCAGCACCGCCGTGCCGCCATCGTCCAGCGTCGTGCGCTTGGTATGGCTGCGGCCCGCGCCGCTGCTGCCGCGCTCCTCGACCCGGCGCAGGCGCGCATCGTCCCCGAACTGCGCCAGCACGGCGTCGGCATTCGAAGGATGGACGACGCCGTCCTGGTCGCCGTGGAACACGATCGCCGGGACGCGCCTTCCTGTGCGCGCGTGGCGCGCGGAATGGGCCTGGTGGCCCTTGCCGCCGCGTGCGCCCTTCATCGCGTTCAGCCCGGACATCAGGTCGTGCGCGCAGCCCGCGGCCAGGCCGGAGTGCACGCCGACGGCCGCGTACAGGTCGGGCCAGGCCGCGCCCAGGATGGCCGCCATCGCCGCACCCGCCGACAGGCCGGCCACGTAGACCCGGTCCGGATCGGCGCCGTGCTCGCGCACCACCGCGCGCGTCATGTCCGCGATGATCGACGGCTCGCCGCCGTCGCGGCCCTGGTGCTGCGCGTCGAACCAGTTCCAGCAGTTCGAACCGTTGGCGCGGCGCGCCTGTTCCGGATACAGCACCAGGCAGCCGTGCTCCTCGGCCAGCGCGTTCATCGCCGTGCCGGCCGCGAAGTCGGCGGCGTCCTGCTGGCAGCCGTGCAGCATGACGAGCAGGGGCCGCGGCCCGCTTGCAGGACGCGCCGGCACGTACAGGCGGTAGGCCCGCGTCCCCGCGGCGTTGCCGGCGTCGCCGTGCAGGAACTGTCCCGGCGCGGCCGGATCGGGCGCGGGCGCGCGCGCCCTGGCCTGGCCCGGCACGGGCAGGTCGAACCTGCCGGCCAGGCCGGCCAGCGCGTCGCGCAGCACGGTCGCCGGATTGGGCGCCAGGCCAGGTGCCGGACCAGGTGCCGGGCCGGGCGCCGGCGCGGACGGCATGCCGGCCCACGCCGGCGCCGCGTTCAGGTCGACGAAGCGGCTTGCCGCCCCGGGTGCGGG
>DAMAFT010000553.1:0-3595 GCA_031995805.1 Massilia sp. | reverse complement strand
TGCGCGCCCGTCATCGCGGCGCGGAACGCGACCTGCTCGCCCTGCGCGAGGCGCAGCCCGCCCCTGGCGCCGCCGATGGACGCCGTCACCGGGCCCTTGATCTCGAAGCGGCCCAGCGGCACGTCCTGGGTCCAGCCGCGCTTGCCGTTCACGACGTCGCCGCCCGGCTGCAGGCCGGCCTTGGCGAACTGTTCGACCAGGTAGCCGACGGTCTTCTTTTCGCCGGCGCTGTCCGGCGCGCGGCCTTCGAAGGCATCGGACGACAGCACCTTGACGTCCTGCGACAGGCGCCCGGGGTCGATGTGGACGGCGTCGGCGGCCTGCGCGGACAGGGTGGCGGCGGCGATGGCAATGGCGGCAAGGCGGAAGGCGATCTTCAAGCGGGACGCTCCGGTATTGTTGTCGTGATGGGGACGTGCGGGCATGCCGCACGAGTATGGTCGACGCGGTTTTTCCTGTCAAACGGCAGGCCGCGCCAATCAGTTGTAAGCGGATGTAAATGCGCGTCAACCGCCGCCGTGCGGGCCGCGTTTTCTGGCCAGCAGCACGGGGATCGTCCCCACAACATCAACGACACCTGAAGGAACCTTGCCATGACCAAAATCGTCGCTACCCTGATCGCAGGCCTGTTCGCCACCTCGGCATTCGCCGCCCAGTCCACCGCCACCACCCCGGCCGCGACGGCGGCGCCGGCTACCAAGGCGGAGGTCAAGGCCGACAAGGATGTCGCCAAGGCGCAGGCCAAGGAAGACAAGGCCGCCGCCAAGGCCGATGCGAAAGTCGAGAAGAAGGCGGCCGAGGCGAAGGCGGACGTCGCCGATGCCAAGGCCGACGCGGCCAAGCACAAGGCCAAGGCCCACAAGAAAACCGAAAAAGCCAAGGCGGAGGCAGCTGCCGACAAGGCCGCCGACCACGCCGACAAGAAAGCCGACACCGCCGCAATGCACTGACGCACCCGCCCGGAACGGCTCGCGCCCCGCCATCCTCGAAAGACAGGGTCCGCCCTGTCTTTCGCATTCCTTTTTTCTGCGCCTCTTCTACAATGGCAATCCGCCTTCCACCGGAACCGCCATGCACGACATCGTCTTCCTCGACCGCGACAGCCTGGTCGCCGCCATCCGCACGCCCGCCTTTCCCCACCGCTGGACCGACCACCCGGCCACCGCCCCGCACGAGGTCGTTCCGCGCCTGCGCGACGCCACCGTCGCCGTGACGAACAAGGTCAGGATCACGGCCGCCCACATCGCGCAACTGCCGAAGCTGCGCATGATCGCCGTGGCGGCTACCGGCACCGACAACGTCGACCTGGAGGCCTGTCGCGCGCGCGGCATCGTCGTCGCCAACATCCGCGACTATTCGCTGGTGTCGGTACCCGAGCACTGCTTCACGCTGATGCTGGCCGTGCGGCGCAACCTGCGCGCCTACGCCGCCGACGTCGAGGCCGGCCGGTGGGAACGCTCGACGCGCTTCTGCCTGCTCGACCACCCGATCGCCGACCTGGCCGGCAGCCGCCTGGGCATCGTCGGCTACGGCGCGCTCGGCAAGCGCGTGGCCGCGATCGGCCGCGCGTTCGGCATGCAGATCGCGGCCAGCTCGCGCTCGCCCGTCGCCGACCCGGACGTGCTGGCGCTGGCGCTGGACGAGTTGCTGGCCACGTCGGACGTGGTCAGCCTGCACCTGCCGCTGACGCCGCAGACCCGCCACATGATCGGCGCGCGCGAGCTGGCGTCGATGAAACGCGGCGCCATCCTGATCAACACGGCGCGCGGCGGGCTGGTGGACGAGGCGGCGCTGGCGGCGGCGCTGCGCGACGGCACCATCGCGGGGGCCGGCTTCGACGTCCTGAGCCAGGAACCGCCGGTGCCGGACAACCCGCTGCTGCAGCTGCGCCTGCCGAACTTCGTGCTGACGCCGCACGTGGCCTGGGCCAGCGGCGGCGCGATGCAGACGCTGGCGGACATGCTGGTCGATAACCTGGACGCGTGGGCGGCGGGAACGCCGCAGAACGTCGTCGCATGACGCCGCCGTGACGGCGGGCGCTGCGCGGACGTCTCACACCTGCTCCACCTCCACCTGCCCGACCGGCGCCGGCACGTCGGCCGCCCGCAGCGGCAGGTCGAGGACGAACGCCGTGCCGCGTCCCGGCTCGCTCTCGACGCGGATCGTCCCGCCCAGCAGCGTCGTCACGATCGTATAGGCGATGTTCAGGCCCAGGCCCGTGCCGCCCCGTCCCATGCGGGTGGTGAAGAACGGGTCGAAGATGCGCGCCAGGTGCTCGGGCGCGATGCCGCGGCCGTCGTCGCGGAACACGATGCGCACGCGCTCGGCATCGAGCGGCGCGGCGCTCAGCAGCATGCGGCCGCCCGGCGCGTCGAAGGCGTGCAGCAGCGCGTTGTTGACGAAGTTGATCACGACCTGGCCGAAGGGTCCCGGGAAGCTGTCCATCGCGATGCCGGGCGCGATGTCCAGCTCCAGCACGTGGCCGGCGCGGCGCACCTGGTTCATCATGGTCGCGGCGATTTCCTGGCAGGCCTGGCCCAGGTCGAAGCGGCGCCGCTGGGTGCTGGCCTGGTCGACCGACACCTGCTTGAAGCTGTTGACCAGGTCGGCCGCCGCCTGCAGGCTGCGCATGATCAGTCCCGTCGCCTCGCGCGCCGCCGCGATCCAGGCTTCCAGGTCCGATTTCTTCAGGTTGCTGGAGGCGAAGCGCGCCGCCAGGTCGTCGGTCTTTTCCTGCAGCGTGCTGGCCATCAGCAGGCTGTTGCCGATCGGCGTGTTCAACTCGTGCGCCACGCCCGCCACCAGCGAGCCGAGCGACGCCAGCTTTTCGTGCGCGGCCAGCTGGGCCTGGGTTTCCTTCAGTTGTCGATAAGCTGCGGCATTGTCGAGCGCGACGCCGACGTAGGATGCCAGCGTGCTGAGCATGTCGAGCTGCACGTTCTGGTAAGCGTCCTTGCGCCAGCTCTGGACCGAGATCACGCCCAGCACGCTGGTGCCGACCGCGATCGGCACGAACAGCAGGGAGCCGGGCTGCGGCGCCTCGCCGCCTTCCGGGTCCGGGTCCGGGTCCGGGTCCACGTCGACGTACAGGCCGGCTTCGCGGCGCAGGTCGCCGATCAGGATTTCCTCGCCCGTCGCCAGGCAGTGCTCGCCCAGGCGCCGCACGGCGTCCAGCCAGTCGCGCTCGCCCTCGGCGCGGCTGCCGTCTTCCACCACGTAGGGGTACTCGAGCCGGCCGCCGGCGCGCGCGATGCCGATCGCGAACACGCGCGTGTCCATCAGGCGCCGCACCTGGCCGTAGACGTTGGCCATGATCGCCTCGCTGTCCAGGTTGGCCGTCAGCTCGCGGCCGATCTCGGACAGCAGCGCGATGTTGCGGCGCGCCTGCTCCACCGCCTCCCTTTGCGCCTCGGCTTCCTGCTTGCGCCGTTCGGCCCGTTCCTTCTGCAATACCAGCTCCGCGGTGCGCGCGCCGACCTGGCGCTCCAGGCGCGCGGTCTGCTGCACCAGCACGCGCACGCGCAGGCGGTACACCAGCGCCGCGCTGCCCAGCACCAGCACGGTCGCCAGCAGGCGGAACCACCAGGTCATCCAG
>DAMAFT010000552.1:0-3604 GCA_031995805.1 Massilia sp. | reverse complement strand
GGCGCCGAACATCGTCCAGCTGATGCCGCGCCGCTACACGGTCGACAACAACAACAGCGTCACCAACCCGGACCAGCAGGGCAATCCGAACCTGCGCCCGGAACTGGCGTTCGGCATCGACCTCGCGTGGGAGCGCTACATCGGCAAGGACGACATGGTGAGCGCGAGCGTGTTCCACAAGCGGATCCGCGACATCACGCTGTTCCGCACGTACCTGAGCAACGGCGTGTGGATCGCCATGCCGGACAACCAGGGCAAGGCCACCGTGTACGGCATCGAGGTGGAGGGCAAGGCGACGCGCGGAGCGCTGTCGGCGCGCGCCAACCTGGCGCGCAACTGGTCGCGGCTCGACAGCGTGCCGGGCCCCGACAACCGCATCGACGGCCAGGCCGCCTGGAGCGGCAACCTGGGCCTGGACTACAGCGCCGCGCGCATCGACGCCGGCGGCACCTGGACCTATCGCGGCCGCGTGGCGAACCGCGCCAGCGCCGTGCTGTCCAGCGACGACGCGCCCAAGCGCCAGCTCGACCTGTACGCGGTATGGAAACGCGACGCGCGCGCGCGCCTGCGCGTGTCGGTGTCCGACCTGCTGCACCGCGACTACCGCGAACGGCTGTCCTACGAGGGCGACAGCCCGCTGGCGCGCACCACCGTGTACCGGGTGCATGCGACGTGGCGGGTGGTGTGGGAGCAGGCGCTCTAGGGGCGTAGGGTGGGCGCCCTGCGATTTCACGAGCGATTCAGCGCCGCAATGCCGTGAACCCCGCCGGCTCCCACTCGCGCAGCGCCAGCAGCAGCCCGCTGCCGCGCCGCTTCGGCAGCGGCGACGCCAGGCTTTCCTCGTGCAGCTCGGCGAAGCGGGCGCGCAGCTGGCGCAGTTCGGCCTGCATGCGCGCCAGCGCGCTTTCGGTCAGCATGCCGTGGGCGAAGGTCAGCGCCTCGTCGGACTGCGCGAAGCGGCTGTCGAGGAAATCGTCGAGGCCCTGCGTGCTGAAGAAGCGGCGGATCGGCCCGTCCGGCAGCCAGTCGAAATCGCGCGCCACGTTCAGGCGGATGCGGTTGCCGGGCATCAGGGCGATCAGGTGCAGGCGGTCCAGGTGCAGCAGCTTTTGCAGGCACTCCGCCTCGGTCAGCCGGTACACGGCCAGGATGTCGGCCATGGTCCAGTGGTTCAGCGCGCATACGGCGACCACCATCAGCTTGGTGTCCGAAACCAGGTCGGTTTCCTGGGCGTCGGTCAGCGTGCGCAGGCGCGACTCCGTGAGCGCCGCCTCCTGCGCCAGTTCGGCCAGCGTGAAGCCGAGCATGTTGCTGACCTGGACCAGGCGGTCGACGCCCAGCGTGTCCGACGTCAGCAGGCGCTTGACGCTGGCCTCGGACAGGTCCAGCACGGCGGCCACGTCGCGGTACGTTTTCCCCTGCAGCTTGAGCTGGCGCTTGATGGTGACGAGCAGTTGCGAGACTTCGGACATGGGACCTCGATGGCGTGACGATCTGTGCCGCGCGATCGTAGCACGTCCGACTCTGCAGCGGACCGCATCCTCATGTCTGGCGCTGCCCGCACTCCGTGCAGAACTTGGTCCCCGGCTCCAGCATCGCCGGGCAGGCGCGGCACTGTACCTTCTGCGCCATCCTGAAGCCGCACTCGGGGCAGAACTTGGCGCCGTGCGTCTCGGTGCTGCACTGCGGGCAGACCAGTTGCATGTCCTGGCGCACGTCGTGTCCCTGGCCACGCCGCTGGCCTTCGTCGTTGGCGCGCTCGGACGCGCTGGTCACTTCGCCGCGCGCCCGCGCCTGCGTGATCGCCACCTTGACGTTCGGCGCGCAATCGAAGCACAGGCCGTTGGCGCCGTCGAAGCACTGGGCGCAGACGTAGTCGTGGCAGTTGCCGCAGCGGTTGAAATGGCGCTTGCCGTCTTCCACGGCCTCGCGGAACGCGCCATCGCGCGCGCTGTGCCAGCCGGCTTGCGCCATGCTGTCGAGCACCGAGCCGGCATTCCCGAGGATGCCGCCGAACAGGCTGGCGCCCTTCTGCAGCCAGCCCCCGGCCTGGGCGCTGCGATACGGCTTGAACGCGGTGCGCCAGCGGTCCTGGCAGCGCTCGCAATAGAACTCGAACTGGAAGCCGGCGTCGACGCCGGTCGCGTTGCTGAGGTCGCGGACATTGTTGGCGAATTTGGTTTCTGCGGCCATTCGATTGCTTCCCTGCAGGAAAAATGTCGCGGGATTATAGGCATGATTTCACCGGGCGCGGCGCGCGCCTAGATGCCGGGCAGCGTGTCCTCCTCGGCCAGGCCGGCGGCGCCGGCGTCGCCGGCGGGGGCCAGGCCCAGGTCCGCCATGGCGACGACCGGGACCGGCTTCGTGGCCGGCACCTGGTAGCGCCGTTCGACGAAGTAATAGAAGGCATAGCACGGCGCCACCGTCCCCAGCACCACGAGGACGAGGTGCAGCGGATGCGACAGGGGCAGCGCCTGCCGCACGACCATGCCGGGCAGCTGGTACAGCTTGCCGTGCAGGAGATACAGCGAATAGCTGCACTGCCCCAGCAGCACGAAGGGCAGTAGCAGCCGCTGCGCGATGGGCCGCGCGCGCGCTTGCCGCGCCAGGGCCGCGCGGCCGCCGTTCTCGATGCCGCCCAGCGCCCACAACACGAGCGCCGCGAGCAGCGCGCTCTCCAAGAAGGACACCTCGTGCGGCAGCGCCAGCCGCAGCGCCAGCAGGCCGGCCAGGGCCAGCACGACCAGCAGGGAGTACGCCAGCTCGCGCCGGCCGAACGCCGCCGCCGGATGCAGCCCGCGCGCGTATGCGAGGCGCAGCAATACGCCGAACAGGAACGCCGGCCAATGGTGCAGGAAGAAACCCGGCCAGGCGAAGGCCGACGCCGCGATCGCCGCGAAGCTGGCCAGCGACACCAGCACCAGGAACGGCTTCCAGCGCCGGCGCAGCACGATCGCCGCGTACAGCACGAGATAGAACTGCACTTCGATCGCCAGCGTCCAGTACACGCTGTTGACGAGCGTGTAGCCTTCTCCCCCGCCGCTGGCCGTATCGACCAGTTCCTTCGTCAGCGACAGCACCGCCAGCCAGTCCGGCAGCGAATAGGCCATCCAGCGCGGCGCCGGCCAGGCGAAGCTGCCGGACTTGAGCGCGGCGATGCCTTCCATCGCATACGGCAACAGCACGACGACGACCGACGCCCAGAACGTGGGGAAGATCCGGATCAGCCGGCGCTTCAGGAACTGGCGCGCCCCGCTGCCCTGGCGCAGGCAGCGCTGGGCCGCCGCGAAGATGCAGTAGCCCGACACGGCGAAGAAGACCGGCACGCCGTAGTGCCCCCTGGACGCGAGCCAGTAGAGCGAGGGCATCGATGCCCGCACCAGGTCGTCGATGTGGAACAGGAAGACCCACAGGGCCGCGAGGCCGCGCAGGCACTCCATGGCGACGGTGACGGCGTACGGATCGTCGACGGTCCCGACGCCGGCACGGCCTGGCCGGAAGCGGATGGCGGACATGGCAGGCATGATCGGGCGGGCTCCAGGCTGGAACGGCGGGTGGAAGGCGCACCGCCGGCCGGCGGGCACGACAAGGATTATCTCAAGAT
>DAMAFT010000551.1:0-3613 GCA_031995805.1 Massilia sp. | reverse complement strand
TTTCCAGTGCCAGCCACGATGCCAGGCGCTTGGCCTTGTCGCGCGACAGGATGGTATCGCCGAAACCGTTTTCCAGCGATTCGATGGCCACGGAAACGAAGTCGCCAACTTGGACTTCCAGATCGCCCTGGTCATTCTTGAATTCTTCGATGGGGATGAAAGCTTCCGATTTCAGGCCGGCGTTGACGATCACGAAGTTGTGATCCAGACGGACGACTTCGGCCGAAATGACTTCGCCCGAACGCATGTCTTGACGCGACAGCGACTCTTCGAAGAGTGCTGCGAAGCTTTCCATGCCGGTATCTTGATTTGCTGCAGTAGCCATGAGTTTTTGAAAGGTTAGCCAGCAGGTCGACGAAATGCGGCCTGAACTGGGTCAAGTTGAAACACGCCCGCGGCACACGCCATGGGCACCACCTGCACGCCGCCAGCGCGGCGGCGTTGAAAACATCCCCCGGCGGCCGGGAGATGCGCGCCGCCGTACTGCCGGCGCGAAAATGCTGTTTGATGCGTTCTGTTGGATGCGTCCTGTGTGAAACGGCTTCAGTGCCCGAGGGCACGGTACCAGGCGAGGACTTGCTCGACGGCGTCGTCGGCCGTCATGGCCGAGGTGTCGAGGATGTGCGCACCCTCCGCGGGGACCAGCGGCGCCACGGCGCGCTGGGTATCGCGCGCGTCGCGGGACTGCAAATCTTCCAGCAGACCGTCCATATTAGCAGAAAATCCTTTGTCAATCAATTGCTTATATCGACGTTGCGCACGCGCCTCAACACTTGCCGTCAGAAACACTTTCAATTTGGCGCCAGGGAAGATCACGGTGCCCATGTCGCGCCCGTCGGCCACCAGGCCGGGCGTCTGGCGGAACGACAGCTGCAGGCCGTACAGGGCCTGGCGCACGCCCGGCAGCGCGGCGATCCGGGAGGCGGTATTGCCGACTTCCTCGGCGCGGATGGCATTGCCCACCTCTTCCGTGCCCAGGTAGATGTGGCCGCCGTGGAAGCGCACCTGCAGGTGCTCGGCCACTTTCGCCAGGGCGTGCTCGTCGCCCATGTCGGTGCCGCGGCGGATGGCGGACAGCGCGCTCAGGCGGTACAGGGCGCCGGAATCCAGCAGGTGGAAGCCCAGGCGATCGGCGACCTTGTGGGCCACCGTGCCCTTGCCCGAGGCGGTCGGGCCGTCGATGGTGATGACGGGAATGTTCGAGTTAGGCATGTATTTGATGTGTAGGGTGGACGGGTTCCCCGTCCACGCGTTCAGGCGACGCGAATTGGCCGCGCAATCCCGTCAGAATAATTCGTCCCTGGCGATCCCGGCAAACGTTTCGAAATAATCCGGGAAGGTCTTGGCCACGCATTTCGGATCGTTGATGCGCATCGCATTGCCGCGCCGGGCCTTGCCGTCCAGCGAGGCGAGGGAGAAGCACATCGCCATCCGGTGGTCGTCGTAGGTGTCGATGGTGGCCGGCTGCAGCACGTCCGGCGGCGTCACGCGGATGTAGTCCGGGCCCTCCTCCACCGTGGCGCCGACCTTGCGCAGCTCCGTCGCCATCGCCGCCAGGCGGTCGGTTTCCTTCACGCGCCAGCTGGCGATGTTGCGCAGCGTGGACGTGCCGTCGGCGTACAGCGCGGCCACGGCGATCGTCATGGCGGCGTCGGGGATGTGGTTGAAGTCGGCGTCGATCGCCTTCAGCACGCCGTTCGACGTCGCCTCGATCCAATTCTCGCCGCGCGTGATGGTGGCGCCCATCGCCTCGAGCGCATCGGCGAAGCGCACGTCGCCCTGGATGCTGTCGCGGCCCACGCCTTCCACGCGCACCGGGCCGCCGGCGATCGCGCCGGCCGCCAGGAAGTAGGACGCCGACGAGGCGTCGCCCTCGACGTGGATGCTGCCCGGACTCGTGTAGTGCTGGCCGGGCCGCACGGTGAACGCCGACCAGCCGTCCTGCTCCACGGTCACGCCGAAGCGGCGCATCAGGTTCAGCGTGATCTCGATGTACGGCTTGGAGATCAGCTCCCCGACCACGTCGATGGTGACAGCATGGTCCTTCGCCATCAGCGGCGCCGCCATCAGCAGCGCCGTGAGGAACTGGCTCGAGACGTTGCCGCGCACGGCCATGCGGTCCGCATGGATGTGGCCGCGGCGGATGCGCAGCGGCGGATAGCCCGGGTTGCCGGTGTACTCGACCTGGGCGCCGACGGCGTTCAGCGCGTCGACCAGGTCGCCGATCGGGCGCTCGTGCATGCGCTCGACGCCGTGCAGCGTATAGTCGCCGCCGATCACGGCCAGCGCCGCCGTCAGCGGGCGGATCGCCGTGCCCGCGTTCCCCATGAACAGGTCGGCCGCGTGCACCGGCAGCACGCCGCCGGCGCCGTGCACGACGTGGGTGCGCTCGTCCAGTTGCTCCCACTTGATGCCGAGCGCGTGCAGCGCCTGCAGCATGACGAGGGTGTCGTCCGAGGCCAGCAGGTCGTGGATCGTGGTCGTGCCCTCGCACAGGGCGGCCAGCAGCAGCGTGCGGTTGGAGATGCTCTTCGAGCCCGGCAGGCGCACCGTGCCGGCCACGCGCATCACCGGCTCGAGGTCGATATGTTGGGGGTAGTGTTTTTGCTGCGTCATCTCATTTTCCTGATTCTTGGTCCGGGGCCGGCGGCGGTTCCGCGGCCTCGATCGCTTCGATCCACGCGCACCTGGCGCGCTGGGCGTTGGCGTACACCGCTTCCAGTCCCGGCCCGTCGGCGGCCGCCAGGCGTGCGCGCACATCGCTTAGTTGCGCCATGTAGGCATCCAGTTCCCCCAGCAGCGCGGCGCGGTTCGCCAGGCTGATGTCGCGCCACATTTCCGGCGACGAGCCGGCGATGCGGGTGAAGTCGCGAAAGCCGCTGGCGGCATACTGGAACAGCAGGTCGGCGTGCGGCTTCCTGGCGATGTCGTCCACCAGCGCATAGGCCAGCAGGTGCGGCAGGTGGCTGACGGCGGCGAACACCCGGTCGTGCTCCGCGGGTGCGAGCATGTGGATCACCGCGCCGCAGCGGCGCCAGGCGTCCGCCACGCGCGCGACCACGGCGCCGTCGTTTTCCGGCAGCGGCGCCAGCACGACCTTCTTGCCGCGGTACAGGTCGGGGATGGCCGCGTCCGGGCCGTTCGATTCGCGTCCGGCGATCGGGTGGCCCGGCACGAACTGGCAGACCCGCTCGCCCAGCGCGGCGCGCGCCGCCGCCACCACGTCCGCCTTGGTGCTGCCGGCGTCGGTGACGATGGTGTGCGGCTCCAGCCACGGCAGCAACGACGCCAGGATGGCGCCGGTCTGCGCCACCGGCGCCGCCAGCAGCACCAGGTCGGCGCCGGCCAGCGCCGCGCGCGGCTCGCTCGCCACCTCGTCGACGATGCCGAGCTGGCGCGCCCGCTCGAGCGCCGCGGGCGAGCGCTCCAGGCCGACGATGGTCGACGCCGCGCGCGCCGCCTTCAGGCCCAGCGCGAACGAGCCGCCGATCAGGCCCACGCCGACGATGACGACCTTTTCGAACATCAAGCCAGGGCCTTCCTGAGCGCCTCGACGAAGGCCGCGTTCTCTTCCGGCAGGCCGATCGAGATGCGCAGCCACTGCGGCAGGCCG
>DAMAFT010000550.1:0-3636 GCA_031995805.1 Massilia sp. | reverse complement strand
CGTAGGGGCGCACCCCGTGCGCACCTTGCAGTTCTGATAGGCCAGCACCCGCACCATTGACGCCTGCCGCCTTGGTGTTATACTTAACTACAACACCACTTCATTACACCACCAACATGGAGGCACGCATGACACGGCAAGCCACATCAGCACGACAGGAGGCCGGCAATGACGATCGGCTGGAATGACAATGCGCCCATCTACCGGCAGCTGAAGGACAAGGTGATCGGGATGATGCTCGACGGCGCCCTCAAGGCCGGCGATCCGCTGCCCTCGGTGCGCCAGATCGCCGCCGAGTACCAGCTCAACCCGATCACGGTCTCGAAGGCTTACCAGGAACTGGTCGACGACAACTTAGTGGAAAAACGAAGGGGGATCGGTATGTATGTCACGGAAGGCGCGAGCGAAAAACTGCTCGCCAGCGAACGCGAACGCTTCCTGCGCGAGGAATGGCCGGCGATGCTGGAACGCATCCGCCAGCTGGGACTGGACGCCGAACGCCTGCTGCGCGGCCAGGAAGGAGGCCGGGCATGAGCACCGTCATCGAAGCCAGGGGCTTGAGCAAGCACTACGGCAAGCGCGTCGCCGTCGACGGCATCGACTTCACGATCCCGGCCGGACGCATCGTCGGCCTGATCGGGCCGAACGGCTCGGGCAAGACCACCACCCTGAAGGCCGCGCTGGGCCTGATCCCCTTCGAGGGCCAGCTGTCGGTGCTGGGCTTCGACCCGCGCACCCAGCGCGACGACTTGATGCAGGACGTCTGCTTCATCGCCGACGTCGCCATCCTGCCGCGCTGGCTGCGCGTGGCCGACGCCATCGACTTCGTGGCCGGCGTGCATCCGCGCTTCGACCGCGAGAAGGCCGCGCGCTACATCGCCGCGACCAAGCTGAAGCCGTCGATGAAGGTCAAGGAAATGTCCAAGGGCATGATCGTGCAACTGCACCTGGCGCTCGTGATGGCCATCGACGCCAAGCTGCTGGTGCTGGACGAGCCGACGCTGGGCCTGGACATCCTGTACCGCAAGCAGTTCTACCAGAACCTGCTGGAAGATTATTTCGACGAGCACAAGACCATCGTCATCACCACCCACCAGGTCGAGGAAGTCGAGCACATCCTGACCGACCTGATGTTCATCCGCGACGGCCACATCGTGCTGGCCGCGTCGATGGAGGAAATCGGCGAGCGCTACATCGAGGTGATGGTCGCGCAGGACAAGATCAGCGCCGCCAACGCCCTGCAGCCGATCGACCGCCGCACCGTGTTCGGCAAGGCCGTCATGCTGTTCGATGCCGGCGCGCCCGGCGGCGCCACGCGCCAGCAGCTGGCCGCCCTCGGCGAAACCCGCAACCCCAGCGTCGCCGACCTGTTCGTCGCGACCATGAAAGGAAGCTACGCATGAACACCACCACCATGAAATGGCTGCTGCGCCGCGAATTCTGGGAGCACAAGGGGTCGATGTTCTGGGCCCCGGCGATCGTCGGCGCGCTGCTGGTGCTGCTGGTGGGCGCCACCACGGCCTACGGCCTGGCCGGCCACCCCATGCCGAACCACATCACCATCAACGGCCAGACGGTGGCCAACGGCGGCATGTCCGGCAGCGTTACCATCGAGACCCGCGCGATGGTCGCCAGGATCGCCAGCAGCATGTACATGGGCGCGTCGGCGCCGCTGTTCGCGATCCTGGCCGCCGTCGTGTTCTTCTACTGCCTGGGCGCGCTGTACGACGAACGCCGCGACCGCAGCATCCTGTTCTGGAAGTCGCTGCCGGTATCGGACGGGATGACCGTGCTGTCGAAGGCCGCCACCGCCATGCTGCTGGCGCCGCTGATCACGCTGGCTATCGCCACCCTGGTATCGCTGGCGCTGCTGCTGATCGTCTGCGTCTCGGTGGGCGTGCACGGCACGAACCTGTTCGGCCCCGTGCTGTCGTCGCCCGACCTGTACCTGTCGCCGCTGCGCGTGCTCGCCCTGCTTCCGGTGTACGTCGTGTGGGCGCTGCCGACCGTCGGCTGGCTGCTGCTGGTGTCGAGCTGGGCGCGCACCAAGCCCTTCCTGTGGGCCGTCGGCATCCCGGTCGTCACCTTGATCATGGTGAAGTGGATCGAGGGCGCGATGGCGAGCGCGTCCGGCACCCAGCTCGGCCTGATGCCCTACGTCCAGGACGTCGTGGCGCGCATCCTGGCCGGCCTGCTGCCGGGCATCTGGTTCGCCTTCCAGGGCGGCATGCCGCCGGGACTGCATCCGGGCGAGAACGGCTTCGACGCCGGCGCCCTGGTGAACGCGTCCTACGGCACGCTGGCCGGCATCGACGCCTGGGTCGGCGTGGCGCTCGGCCTGGCCATGCTGTACGGCGCGGTCCGCATGCGCCGCTGGCGCGACGAGGGTTGAGATGCGGGCCGCACTGCGCCGCGCCCCCGCGGCCGTCGCGCTCGGCCTGGCCTGCTGGAGCGGCGCCGCCGGCGCCGCGGGCATCCCGGCGGAGCCGGACGAGCCGGGCAAGGTCCACATCAACGCCATCAAGGATCCCGAGCTGTGGACCTACCGCGCCATCGTGGCCGGCCTGGACAAGTTCGACGAACAGCATGCGCTGGCGCCGGCCGTGCCGCAACTGCTGTTCAAGGTGGAGGAACGCAGCAAGGGCGGCCTGGCCGGCGAGGCGGTCGGCGCGCGCATCGCCGCCGACGAGTTCTCGATCCCGCTGGCGCTGGACGGCGAGCGCCGCTTCGTCGTGCCGCGCAGCGAAGCGGCCTACGACGCCAGGGCCGAGCTGCTCCTGAACCGCAAGAAGCAGGATGCGCGGGTGGTGCCGTGGGTGCGCACGCCGGGCCTGCCGGACGACCGGCGCCGCCTCGGCGACGTGCGCCTGGACTGCAAGGTGATGGTGGCGATCGCCAAGGAAGAGATCCCGTTCTGGGCGGTCGGGCTGATCAACGGCTTCATGCTGACGACCGACTGGTGCTCGTGGTTCAAGGGCCAGACGCCGAAGGGCGGCGACCGTAGCTGGCCGAACCGGGCCGACGCCGCACTGGCCGGCGCGACCCTGCGCGAGGGCGACCGCAGCCTGGCGCTGAAGGTCAGCGGCAAGTCGTTCCAGGTGCCGGTGGGCGACACCAGCTGGGGCAACGACGCGCTCATCGAGCTGGAGTTCGCGCCGGCCTCGCCGGAGCCCGCCGCCCCGGCCGAAAACGCCCCTGACGACGAGCAGGCGCCGTAGGCCTACTCGAACTGCTGGCGGAACGCCGCGAACTGGGCCTTGAGTTCGTCCACCTCGGCGCGCAGCGCGGCCACTTCCTGCTCGAGCTGGGCGGTGCGCGAGCCGCCCGAGGGCGCGACCGGCGTGCCGAACGCGGAATCGGCGCGCGCCAGGTCGATCTCGCCGCCCAGCAGGTGGCCGTAGCGCGGCTCCTTGGTGCCGGGCGCGCGCTCCAGGCGCGCCACCAGCGGCGGGTATTTGTCGATCAGGAACTGCAGCGCGGCCTCGGCGTCGGCCACCGACTTGAACTCGTGCAGGCGGCCGGTGCGGGCGCGGATCTCGCCGGCGGTCTGCAGGCCGCGCAGCATCAGCACGGCCAGCACGGCGACCTTGTCCTGCTCCAGCGTCCACTTGATGCGCATGCGGTGCTCGTACTTGA
>DAMAFT010000549.1:0-3639 GCA_031995805.1 Massilia sp. | reverse complement strand
CTCGTGATGGCGGCCGGCCGGCATGCGCTCGCCGGCGAGGATTTCGTGCGCGGCAGCGTGCCGCAGCGGATCCTGCTGCGCCAGGACCGCCTGCCGGTCGAGATGCGCGACCTCGACCTCGATCCGCGCCTGGCGCCCGGCATCGACCTGCCCGCAACCGACGTGCTGTTGCTGCGCACGATCGCCCAGGCCGGGCTGGATCCGGCCCGGGCGCTGGAATTCGCGCTGCCGGTCGTGCGCAGCAAGGGCATCGTCTATCCCGAGCGCATCGTGCGCGAGCTGGGCCTGTCCTACCGCCTGCCGGCTGCCTATTACATGGCGCCGGCTACCGCGGCGCCGTCCTGGCGCGCCAGCTGGACGGCACGGTGCGGCGAACTGGCCGTGCTGGGCGCGGGGCTGGCGCTGCTGGCTTGTGCGCTGCTGCGTCCGCGCCGCCTGGCCGCCGATGCGCGCCGCTTCGCCCGGCTGCGCCGCGCGTGGCTGCTGTTCGTCGTGGCGTTCGTCGGCTACGGCGCCCAGGCGCAACTGTCGATCGTGAACCTCACCGGCGTCGTGCAGGCCGTGCGCGCCGGCCGCGGCCCGGATTTCCTGCTGTTCGACCCGCCGACCGTCGCGCTGTGGGGCTTCGTGCTGGCATCGCTGGTGCTGTGGGGACGCGGCGCCTTTTGCGGCTGGCTGTGCCCGTTCGGGGCGCTGCAGGAATGCGCCGGCATGCTGGGCCGCCTGCTGCGCCTGCCGCAACTGGCCGTGCGCCGCGCGCTCGATGTGCGCCTGCGGCGCATCAAGTACGCGCTGCTGGCGGCGATCGTGCTGGCCGCCGCCTTCGCGCCGGCGCTGGCCGACCGCCTGGTCGAGCTGGAACCGTTCAAGACCGCGATCACCCTGAACTTCGTGCGCGCCTGGCCGTACGTCGCCTATGCCGCCGGCCTGCTGGCGCTGGCGCTGGTCGTCAACAAGGCATTCTGCCGCTACCTGTGCCCGCTGGGCGCGGCGCTGGCCGTGCTCGGACGCGTGCGCCTGCTCGACTGGATCCCGCGCCGCGCCGAATGCGGCGCGCCCTGCCAGACCTGCCGCCACCGCTGCGGCTACAACGCCATCGCGCCCGGCGGCCGGGTCGACTACGCCGAATGCTTCCAGTGCATGGAGTGCGTGGTCATCCACGAAAGCGTGACGCAGTGCGCGCCGCGCATCCTCGAACGCAAGCGCGCCCGCACGATCGCCATCGTGCCGGCGCGCGACATCATCGACAGGAGGGCATGAACCATGCTGCAGCGCAGGACCTTCATCGCCGCGGCGCTGGGCTGCGTGGCCGGCGGCGCGGCCGGCGTGGATACGGATCTGCGCCACGGCGCGGCGCTGGCCTTCGGCACCACGGTGGGCATCGCGGTGCGCCATCCGGATGCCGCCGCGGCCAGGCGGGCGATCGATGCCGCGCTGGCCGAGGTGCGCCGCATCGATGGCCTGATGAGCCTGCGCCAGCCGTCCAGCCAGGTGTGCCGCCTGAACCGCGACAGGATGCTGCGCGATCCCGATCCGCACCTGCTGGCGGTGCTGGCGCATGCGCGCGCATTGTCGCGCCTGACGCGCGGCGCCTTCGACATCACCGTGCAGCCCTTGTGGGAAGCGTTTCGCCGCGCCCAGGAGGCGGGGGCCGGCCTGCCGCCGGACGCGGAGCGGCTGCGCGCGCGCGGCCTGGTCGGCTGGACCGGGGTACGCGCGGGGCCCGGACGGGTGGCGCTGGCGCGCGCCGGCATGGCCGTCACCTTGAATGGCCTGGCCCAGGGCTATGCGACCGACCTGGCGCTGGCGGCGTTGCGCCGCCACGGCATCCGCCACGCGCTGGTCGATACCGGCGAATTCGGGCTGCTGGGACGGGCGGCGGGGCGGCCCTGGACGATCGGCATCCGCGATCCGCGCCACGACGACCGGATGGCGGCCAGCCTGGCGCTGGACGGGCGCTGCGTCGCGACCTCGGGAGACTACGCCTGCGCCTTCACGCCGGATTGCCGCCACCACCACATCTTCGATCCGGCCAGCGGCGCTTCGCCGCCCGAGCTGGCCAGCGTCACCGTGCTGGCGCCGAGCGGACTGGAAGCGGACGGCCTGTCGACGGCCTTCATGGTGATGGGGGCGCGCCGTGCCCGCGCGCTGGCCGCCGACCTGCCGGGCGTGGACCTGCTCGCCATCGGCAAGGACGGCGCGCGCTGGAAGTCGTCCGGCTTCCCGGCGGCGTGACTACTTCAGGTGCGGCAGCTTGCGGTAGATGGTGTTGCGCGACACGCCCAGCGCGCGCGCCGTGGCCGAGACGTTGCCGCCGTTGGCCGCGAGCGACTGCAGGATCGCGGCCAGCTCCAGCTCCTCGAGGTTGGCGCCGGCCGCGAGCCCCGGCCGCGCAGCCGGGGCCGGAGCAGGGACGGGCGCTTGCGCTTCCTCGGCGACGTCGTCGAGGAAATCGTCGGGCATGTGGCACAGACGGATGTCTTCTTCGTCGCCCGCCATGATGGCGGCCGTGCGCAGCAGGTTGGTCAGCTGGCGGAAGTTGCCGGGCCATTTGTGGCGCCGGAACAGGACCAGGACCTCGTCCGCGATGCGGTGCCGTCCGCCTTCGGCCTCGGCAGCCAGGATCTTCCGGACGACCGTCTCGAGGTCGGTGCGTTCGCGCAGCGGCGGCAGCTTGACCACCAGGCCGTTCAGGCGGTAGTACAGGTCTTCGCGGAACAGGCCTTCGGCGATGCGCTTGCGCAGGTTGTGGTTGGTGGCGCAGATCACTTCCACGTTGACGGGAATCGACTTGCCGCTGCCCAGCGGCGTCACCATCCGCTCCTGCAGCACGCGCAGCAGGCGTGCCTGCAGTGGGTAGGGCATGTCGCCGATCTCGTCCAGGAACAGCGTGCCGCCGTTCGCCTGCAGAATACGTCCGGTCGCGCCCTTCTTGCGCGCGCCGGTGAACGCCCCGTCCTCGTAGCCGAACAGTTCCGATTCGATCAGGGTCTCGGGGATCGACGCGCAGTTGACGGCCACGAAGGGTCCGTCGGCGCGCGGCGAATCGTTGTGGATGGCCTGGGCCAGCAATTCCTTGCCGGTGCCGGTCTCGCCCATGATCATGATCGGCACGTCGCGCCCGAGCACCTTGTCGACCTTGGCGATGACCTGTTCCAGCTGCGGGTCGCCGGTATTCAGGTAGCGCAGGCCGGACAGGCGCCGCGGCGCCACCTTCGGCGCCGGCGCGGGCAGCGCCGAAGGCTCGGCGGCATTGGTCAGTACGTGCACGCCGTTGGTCAGGCGCAGCTCGGCGCGCCCGCGCACGCGCACGCCGTTGTGCATGCACAGGTCGAGCAGGCCGGGGGCCGCCGTGCGGTAGTGGTCGAACAATGCGGAGACGGGCAGGCCGAACAGGGAATTGAAGGTATGCGCCTGCAGGGCCGGATAGGACAGGCCGAGCTGGAACAGGCCGTTGCGGTTGGCGGCCAGGAAGCGTCCGCCCGGGGTGAAGGACGCGATGCCCTCCATCAGGGTGCCGATGAATTCGGGGCGCGCATGGAAGTGCAGGGTGATCGCGTTCTCGAAGGCGGCCGCGAACATCTGGTTCTCGATCATCAGCGCGGACATCCGCACCAGGGCGATCGCGTGCTCGTGGAA
>DAMAFT010000548.1:0-3650 GCA_031995805.1 Massilia sp. | reverse complement strand
GATCCGCACCACCCACATGACCGGCATCGTGACCGACATCGGCATCGAGCTGGGCCGGCTGCCCTACCGCGGCGCCAACCTCGAGCGGCTGCGCACGCTGTGCACGCTGCTGCTGTGCTTCTTCGTCGGCGGCGTGCTGGGCGCGCTCGGCTTCGCCCACGTCGGCTACCTGTCGACGGTGCCGCTGGCGCTGCTGCTGTGCGTGCTGGCGATCGTGCCGGCGCTGGACGACCTGGGCGTGCTGGCGCGGCGCTAGCCTGACGGGCCGCTCAGGCCGCCAGCGCCCGCTGCCGCTCGCGCCACGCGCCCGGATTCATGCCCGACCACTCGCGGAAGGCATGGGTGAAGGCGCTCTGTTCCTGGTAGCCCAGCAGGAAGGCGATGTCGACCAGCGAGAGGCCGTCCTGGCGCAGGTAGTCCAGCGCCAGCGCATGGCGCGCGCCGTCCAGCACCTGCTGGAAGCTGGAGCCGGCGTCGGCCAGCTTGCGTTGCAGGGTGCGCGCCGACATGCCGATCTCGGCGGCGATGCCCGCCAGGCGCACCGGTTCCGGCGCCAGCGCGCGCGCCAGGTCGGGCGCCAGCTGGCGTACCACGGCGGCGTGGACGTCGCCGACCACGCCGTTGCGCTCGCGCTCGCGCAGCAGGCGTTCGGCGTGCTCGCGCAGCACCGGGAACAGGCCGGGATCGGCGTTCGGCACGGGCACCGCCAGGATCGCGGCGTCGAAGGACGCCGTGTTGGCGCCGGCGCCGAAGCGCGGCGCCACGCCCAGCACCCGTTCGTATTCGGCCGGATCGGCATCGTCGTCGCTGTCGTGGGCGAAGCAGACCTCGAGCGGGGCCAGCGGCCGGCCGGCCAGCCAGCAGCCGAAGATGCGGATGCCGGCGAACACGCTCTCGACCAGGTGGCGGCTGGCGCGCGGGTACTGGGAGGTCCAGCCGTAGCGCGCCAGGCCGCCGTCCAGCGCCAGCTGCGAGCGGCCCAGGTCGTGCGCCAGCTGTTCGTAGCGCTGGGTCAGTTCGAACGCCTGGCCCAGGTGCTGGCAGGCCAGCAGCACGACGCCGTGTACGCTGTAGGTGCCGGGGCGCACGCGCTCGCCCACGTGCAGGCCGAAGTGCGGGTCGTCGGCCAGGCGCGCGCCGGCGTCGAGCAGGGCGATGTAGTCCTGCGCCGGCAGCGATTCGGGCAGGTCGGACGGGTTCTGCAGCGGCAGCGGCGGCAGCGTGTCCGGCGCCAGGCCGGCGGCGATGGCCAGCGACGCGGCGTCGATGCCGCGCGCCGCGGCGGTTTCGAGGAGGGGCAGCAGGTAGGCGCCGGTGACGCGGGGTGTCGCGGCTGGCAGGTTCGAGCAAACGGTTGGCATGAATCCGCAATACGAAAAAGACGGGGTTGCTTATGCTGTGTCGCCGCATTCTTTGTCCATCGGGCGGGCACGGCAATCACTAAACACCGCAGTATAGCGGTAAACCAACGAGAACATGCGGGACCGGGGATGGCGGCACGACGAGACGCAGGAACGGCGGGAACGCGCCCGGCGCGCGGCCGGCAAGACGCCGCATGACTCCTGAACCGCTGATCCTCGCCATCGACAACGGCACGCAACGCGTGCGCGCGCTGCTGTTCGACCCGCGCGGCCGGCTGGTGGCGCAGACTCCTAGTACAGCGCCGCATCCTTCACCACGTCCCACGCCGCGCCCAGCATCGCCGTCTCGACGCGGTTGCGGCCGGCCGCCTTGGCCGCGTACATGGCGCGGTCGGCGCACACGAACAGGTTCTCGATCTCGTCGAGCTGGGTCGGCACGACGGTCGCCACGCCGATCGACACGGTCAGCGCCGGTGCCGGTGCAGCGCGCGGACTGGGCACGTTCAGCGCCTCGACCGCGGCGCGGATCTTTTCCGCCAGGCGCGCGGCGGCCGCGGCCGTGGTGTCGGCGAACAGCAGCACGAATTCCTCGCCGCCGTAGCGCGCCGCCAGGTCGGTCGCGCGCGGCGCGTGCTCCTGCAGCGTGCGCGCCACTTCCTGCAGGCAGGCGTCGCCGGCGGCATGGCCGAGGGTGTCGTTGTACTGCTTGAAATGGTCGACGTCCAGCACCAGCAGCGACAGCGGCTGGGCATTGCGCACCGCGCGCTGCCATGCGTTCTCGAGGAAGCTGTCGAAGTGGCGCCGGTTGGCGATCTGGGTCAGCGGGTCGAGCATGGCGGCGCGCTGCAGCGCATCCTCGAACTGCTTGTGGTGGCTGATGTCGTGCAGCAGGGCCACGAACAGGCCGTCGTCAGCGTGCATCGGCGTCATGGTCAGGTCCATCGCGCGCACGCCGCCGTCGCGGTGGCGGATGTTCACTTCGCGCGTGCCGTGGCCGCCGATCGCGTCCATGGCGGCGCAGGCGGGAGCGCCCTCGGCGCGCACCAGCAGGTCGGCCAGCGAGCGCCCCACCAGGTCTTCGGGTGCGTGGCCGAGGTAGCGGTCGCAGGCCGGGTTGGCGTACTGGATGCGGCCGCAGCGCTCCAGGATCAGGAGGCCCTGGTCCATGCTGTTGACGATCATGCGCAGGCGGTCGGCCTGCTCGTTCTGCGAGTCGCTCGAGCGGCTCAGGCGCAGCTGGGCGCGCACGCGCGCGCACACTTCCTCCAGGCGCAGCGGCTTGGGAATGTAGTCGGCGGCGCCGGTGTCGAAGCCGGCGACGATGTCGTCGGTCTCGCCGCGCGCGCTCATGAAGATCACCGGGATGCGCGCCGTGGACGGGTGCGACTTCAGGCGGCGGCAGGTCTCGAGGCCGTCGATGCCGGGCATGACCACGTCCAGCAGCACCAGGTCGGGCCGGATGCGCTGGGCGATGTCCAGCGCCCGCTCGCCGGAGGTGGCGACGAAGGTCTGGTAACCCTGGTTCAGCAGGATCGTGCGCAACGTCCCGAGGTTGTCGGGCGCGTCGTCGACAATGAGGATGGCAGGCTTGCGCAGCTCGGCTGGCAGCGCTGTTGCTGGGTAGGTCATACTTTGCCTCGTGGAAGCCGCCCGGATAGGGAGGCGACCAAAATCATACACCTGCGATGCATGAAATTGTTCAAATAATTGCTTGTTTGCAAGCAAAATTTGTGACTTCCGTGCAACCGACAAATGTTCATCGATTTAAACATTTGTCTGTGTCACTTGGACGAGGCGGACGCTGCGCGGCGCGCGGACCGGACGGCCCGCGCGGAAAGACCAGCGCGATGGATCAGAGCTGCGACTTGATCAGCTGGCCCAGGGTGGCGATGCCTTCGCGGATGCGTTCCGGCGGCACGGTCACGAAGGACAGGCGCAGCGTGTTGGTGGCCGGATTGTTGGCGTAGAACGGCGCGCCCGGCACGAAGGCCACGCGGGCGGCGATGGCCTGGTCGAGCAGCTTGGTCGCGTCGATCTGCTTCGGCAGGTCGACCCAGATGAACATGCCGCCTTCCGGACGCGTCCAGCTCACGCCTGCCGGGAAGTGCTCGGCCATCGCATCCAGCATCACCTGGCACTGGTTGGCGTACAGCGTGCGGATGGTCGGGATGTGGCGGTCCAGGAAGCCGTCCTTGACGACTTCGTGCACGACCATCTGGGTGATCTGGGCGGTATGCAGGTCGGCCGCCTGCTTGGCCAGCTCGAGGCGGCGCACCAGCGGCAGCGGGG
>DAMAFT010000547.1:0-3659 GCA_031995805.1 Massilia sp. | reverse complement strand
CCAGCATGCGCAGGATGTTGCGCTTGACGCCATAGTCGAAGGCGACCACGTGGTACTGCGGATTGTCCTGCTTGCCAAAGCCTTCGCCCAGCTTCCATTCGGTTTCGGTGAACTCGTACGGCTCCTTGACCGACACGACCTTGGCCAGGTCCATGCCGTTCAGGCCCGGGAACGAGCGCGCCAGCTCCAGCGCCTGTGCTTCCGAGGGCTCGTTACCCTGGGTGCCGGTCAGGATGGCGCCGTTCTGGGCGCCCTTCTCGCGCAGGATGCGGGTCAGCTTGCGGGTGTCGATGCCGGCGATGGCGACCACGTTTTCCTGCTTCAGGTAGTCCGACAGCGATTGGGTGGAGCGGAAGTTCGACGCCAGCAGCGGCAGGTCGCGGATGATCAGGCCGGCGGCATGCACCTTGGCCGCTTCCACGTCGGCCGGGTTCACGCCCTGGTTGCCGATGTGCGGGTACGTCAGCGTGACGATCTGACGCGAATAGCTGGGGTCGGTAAGGATTTCCTGGTACCCGGTGATGGCGGTATTGAACACCACCTCACCGATGGTATGACCGGCGGCGCCGATCGCGTATCCTTTGAAAATGGTTCCGTCTGCCAGGGCCAGGATGGCTGGAACGGCTGGGCCAGAAAAAAATGGCGGCAAGGGCAACTCCCGATAAAGTTGCCGTAGCTGCGCCACGTCAGACCGGCCTGAACGAATGTGAGCGATGGTGACGCCCGGTGCTGCAGGTCGTTAGATGAAGGAATGGGTGGGTAGTCGCTACGGCAGATAATGTGATGGCTAAACCTCTGAATTATAGCGTGATTTACACCATTCGGCAATCGCCCTTTGGTCATTTCAACCTACCCCATTCCCCCAGGAAAAAGCAGGTGCCGGCGGATACGCCGGACATCCCTCCTTACAGGCCCAGCGCGGCGATGCCGGCCCTGGCGATCTGCGCATCCTCGGCCGACTTCACGCCCGATACGCCCACCGCGCCGATGGTGCGGCCGTCGACGACGATGTTGACGCCGCCTTCCAGCATGCCTTCCAGCTGCGGGGCGCTCAGGAACGAGGTGCGGCCGTTGTTGATCAGTTCTTCGTAGACGCGCGACTCGCGGCAGCCCAGCGCGGCGGTGCGCGCCTTTTGCGGGGCGATGTGCGACGAGATCGGCGCGGCGCCGTCCAGGCGCTGCAACCACAGCGGGTGGCCGCCGTCGTCGCAGATGGCGATCACGACCTTCCAGCCATTGGCCATCGCCTCGGCCTCGGCGGCGGCGGCGATCTTCTTGACGTCTTCCAGGGTCAGGACGGGTTTGGTTTGCATCGGGTGGCTCCTTGGTGGTGGTGAATGGTGTTATGGCGCCGGCGCCATCTGGCGCGCCTTCAGCTTGGCCTTGAGCTGGGCCATGACGCCCGCCGCGGCCTGCTCGCCGGCCAGCACGGCCAGGTTGCGGCCGTTGAAGTCGGCGCTGCCCATGGCGCCCAGTGCCGGCGTGATGACGACGTCGGCATCCTTCAGTTCGAACTGGTTCAGGCGCTGGCCCATGATGGTGAAGGTCTGCATCAGCACGTCGACGTTGCTGGCGACGGCCTGGGCCTCGGTGGCGCTCGAGATATTGACGGCGATGATGAATTCCGCGCCCATCTCCTTGGCGAAGCGGACCGGCACCGGGGCCACCAGGCCGCCGTCGACATACGTGCGGCCGCCGATGCTGACGGGCTGGAACACGCCCGGCACGCTCGACGAGGCGCGCACGGCCATGCCGGTATTCCCGCGCCGGAACAGGATCGGCTGGCCGGTCTTGAGGTCGGTCGCCACGGCGCCGAACGGGATCCTGAGCTTTTCCATCGGCTGGTTGCGCACGGCCTTGTTGACGTAGGCCTGCAGCGCATCGCCCTTCAGGACGCCGGTCGACTTGCCGAAGAACGGGATGGCCCAGTCGGAAATGGTGGCCTCGTCCAGTTCCATGGCAATCTTCTGCAGCGCGAAGCCGTCGTGCCCGGAGGCATACAAGGCGCCGACCACCGACCCGGCGCTGGTGCCGACCACGATGTCGGGATGGATGCCCTGCGCCTCGAGCGCCTTGATCACGCCGATGTGGGCGAAGCCGCGCGCGGCGCCGCCGCCGAGCGCCAGGCCGATTTTCACCTTGCGCGACTGGGCGACGGGGACCGGGACGGGCGCCGCGGCGACCGGGGCCGTCGGCTGGGTGGGGGTGGAACCGCAACCGGCCAGCAGGGCGGCGGCGGCAAGGGCGGACAGGGTCGAGCGGCGGGTAAACGGCATGCGGGGTGTCGGGGATGCGGGCAAAGAACCGATTGTAACCCGTGATGCCGGCGTTGCGGCTGCGGCCGGGGAAATCGGCCCCGGCCGGCGCCGGAGCCTGATGTCACCCGATTATCCGGGCAACGACGTATTCGGCAACGACGCCGTAAACACGCTGCCCTTGCCCGCCTCCGACCGGATCGCCAGCTTGCCCCCGTGCCGCAGCAGCACGTGCTTGACGATGGCCAGGCCCAGTCCCGTGCCCTGGGTCTCGCGCGAGCGGCTCTTGTCGACGCGGTAGAAGCGCTCGGTCAGGCGCGAGATGTGCTGTTCGTCGATGCCGATGCCGTCGTCGGCCACCTCGAAGCGCAGGACGTCGGCGCCGCGCGACCACGACAGCGTGATGTGGCCGCCGGCCGGCGTGTAGCGCACCGCGTTGCTGGCCAGGTTGCCGAAGGCGCTGCGCAGCTCGTCCGCGCTGCCCATCACGTCGGGGCCGTCGACCGCGACGGCGATCTCGTGGCGGCCGTTCGACAGCGCGCGCGCGTCCGCCGCGATCTGCTCGACCAGGGCGCGCACGTCGACGTGCTCGCGCTTGAGCGGGTAGTCCTCGGATTCCAGGCGCGACAGGGTCAGCATGTCCTCGATCAGGCGCTGCATGCGCCCGGCCTGCTCGGTCATCAGCTGCAGGTGGGCGGTGCGCGTCTTCTCGTCCAGGCCGGGGTCGGCCAGGGCGATCTCGAGGAAGCCGACGATGACCGTCAGCGGCGTGCGCAATTCGTGCGAGGCGTTGGCGATGAAGTCGCGGCGCATCGCCTCGATGCGTTCGGTCTCGGTGGCGTCGTGGGTCACGAGGATCTGGCGGCGGTTCTCGAAGGGGATGATCTGCACTACCAGCCGGCGGCCGCGGATGGCCAGCGTCAGCGGCTGTTCGTAGCGGCCCAGGATGATGTAGTCGATGAATTCGGGATGGCGCACCAGGTTGGTCACGCGCCGCCCCTTGTCGCGTTCCAGCGTCAGGCCCAGGTGGCGCTCGGCGGCCGGGTTGCACCATTCCAGGAACAGCACGTCGTCCATGATCGCCACGCCTTCCGGCAGCAGGTGCATGGCCTGGCGGAAGCGCGCCAGCCAGTCGGCCAGCTCCTTCTGGTTGCGCTCGTCGTCGCGCCGCAGCCGGTACAGCCGGGCGAACACCTCGGTCCAGGCGCCCCAGCCGTCCGGCAGCTTGCCGCTCTGCGGGTCGTCGAGCCATTCGGCCAGCTTGTGCAGGTAGTTCAGCTGGATGAACAGCAGGCCGATGGTGGACACCAGCGCGAACGCCAGGCCGGTGACCGGCCCGGACATCCACCAGAACACGCCGGCTCCAGCCAGCACGAGGGCCAGGCGCAGGCTGGCCGGCACCCA
>DAMAFT010000546.1:0-3673 GCA_031995805.1 Massilia sp. | reverse complement strand
CGCGCGCCTACGCCATCATCGGCCAGGGCATGATCGCGCGCATCATCGAATCGCGTCCCGAAGAGCTGCGCGTGTTCCTGGAGGAGGCGGCCGGCGTCTCGAAGTACAAGGAGCGCCGGCGCGAGACCGAGAACCGGCTGGCCGACACGCGCGAGAACCTGGTGCGCGTCGAGGACATCCTGCGCGAGCTGAACGCCAACCTCGAGAAGCTGGAAGCCCAGGCGGCGGTGGCGCACCGCTTCCGCGCGCTGCAGTCCGACCAGGAAGAAAAGCAGAAGCTGCTGTGGCTCCTGCGCCGCAACGAGGCCAGGACCGAGCAGGCGCGCTGGTTCCAGGAGATGGAACAGGCGCAGACTGGCCTGGAACAGCAGACCGCCGGCCTGCGCCACCTGGAACTGGAGCTGGAGCGCATGCGCCAGGCCCACTACGCCACCGGCGACCGCGTGCACGCAGCCCAGGGCGCGCTGTACCAGACCAATACCGACATCGGCAGCCTGGAGGCGCAGATCAAGTTCGTGGTCGAGTCGCGCACGCGCCTGCAGAACCAGGTCGGCACGCTGACGGCCCAGCGCGAGCAATGGCTGCACCAGGCCGGCGACGCCGCCGAACAGATCGAGGAAGCCGAGATGCGCCAGGAAGAACTGGCGGCGCGCGTCGAAGGCGCGCAGATCGCGGTGGAAGCGCAGGATGAACGCCTGCCCGCGCTGGAAGCCGAATGGCGCGCGGCCCAGGACAGCGCCGGCGAAGCGCGCGCGCGCATCATGGAGGTGCGCCAGCGCATCGAGCTGGCGGCCGCGCACCAGCGCAACGCCGGCGGCATCCTGGCCAGCCTGGCCACGCGCCGCGAACGCCTGCAGCAGGAGCGATCGAGCCTGAACCTGCCGGACGCCGGCC
Source organism: Massilia sp. (assembly GCA_031995805.1). Lineage (GTDB taxonomy): Bacteria > Pseudomonadota > Gammaproteobacteria > Burkholderiales > Burkholderiaceae_D > Telluria. The sequence goes on along the minus strand of DAMAFT010000546.1, from coordinate 2,779 downwards.
ACCTCGACAACCTGCGCATGCAGCTCGAGGAAAAGCAGATGCAGCTGGAAGAGCAGACCTTCATGCTCGACGATGCCGCCGGCCGCCAGGAAGCGGTGGAACAGGAGCGGCGCGAAGCGAATGCCCAGGCCCAGCAGGAAGCGGCGGCCAACGCCAGGCTGGAAGCGCGCCTGTCCGCGCTGCGCCAGGTGCAGGAACGCGTGCAGACCCAGGGCAAGGTCCAGCCGTGGCTGCAGAAGCACGAACTCGACAAGCTGCCGCGCCTGTGGCAGAAGCTCGACATCGAGGCCGGCTGGGAAACCGCGCTGGAAGCGGTGCTGCGCGAGCGCACCGGGGCGCTGGAAATCTCCAACCTCGATTGGGCGCGCGGCTTCTTCGGCGACGCGCCGCCGGCGCGCATGGCCGTGTACACGCCCGCGATTGCGGCCGGCGGCCAGATCGACCACCACGGCCTGAAGCCGTTCGCCAGCCTGTTGAAGCTGAACGACCCGGGCCTGCGCGGCCTGCTCGACGACTGGCTGCACGGCGTCTACGCGGCCGACGATCCGGGCACGGCGCTGGCCCAGCGCGCGCGGCTGCCGGACGGCGGCGCCTTCGTCACGCCGAACGGCCACGTCGTCACCCGCGCCAGCGTGCGTTTCTACGCGGCCGACGCCGAGCAGGACGGCGTGCTGGCGCGCCAGCACGAGATCGACAACATCGGCAGGCAGTTGCGCGCCCAGGCCCTGCTGCTGGACGAGGTGCGCACCCGCGCCACGCGCGCCGACGCCGCCGTGGCCGAACTGCAGCGGCGCCTGCAGGAAGGGCGCCAGCAGGTGGCGGCGCTGCAGCGCGAGGTGCATGCGCTGCAGATCGACGTGGTCCGGCAGGCCGAGGTCGAGGCCCGCTTCAACCAGAGGAGCGGCCAGATCGCCGCCGACCTCGACGAGATCGCCGCCCAGGAAGCCGAGCAGCGCCAGGCGCAAGCCGAGGCCGAGGCCCAGTTCGAGGAACTCGACCTGGAACTGGCCGGGCTGCAGGGCGCGCACGAGGATGGCCAGGCCGCGTTCCAGGACAAGGAGCGGGCACTGGCCGAGGCGCGCGAGCGCCTGCGCGCGCTGGAGCGGGCCGCCCAGGAAGCCGTGTTCGCGGAAAAGACCGGGCGCACCCGCATCGAGGAATTGCGCCGCACGGGCGCCGGCGCGTCCCAGCAGGCGGCCCAGGTGCTGGAGAGCATCGGCGCCGCGAAGCTGGAACTGGAGATGCTGGAATCCGGCGCCGCCGCCGAAGGTTTGCAGGAATTGCTGGCGCGCCGCGCCGGGCAGGAGCAGGCATTGGCCGATGCGCGCCACGAACTCGACCAGCTCGCCCAGCAGTTGCGCGCGGCCGAGGAAGCGCGCATGGGCGCCGAGCGCAGCCTGCAGCCGCAGCGCGAGCGCATCACCGAGATGCAGTTGAAGGAGCAGGCCGCGCGCCTGAACCAGGAACAGTTCGCCGAAGCGCTGGCCGCGACCGACGCCGACGAGGCGCAACTGGCGCAAAAGCTCGACCCGGACACCAAGCCGGCGTGGCTGCAGGGCGAGGTCACGCGCCTGACGAACGCGATCAATGCGCTCGGCGCGGTGAACCTGGCCGCCGTCGAGGAACTGGCGCAGGCCACCGAGCGCAAGCGCTTCCTGGACGCCCAGAACACCGACCTGCAGGAAGCGATCGCCACGCTGGAAGGCGCGATCGGCCGCATCGACCGCGAGTCGCGCGACTTGCTGCAGGACACCTTCGAGCGCGTCAACGGCCATTTCTCGGAACTGTTCCCGATCCTGTTCGGCGGCGGCACCGCGCGCCTGGTGATGACGGGCGACGAGATCCTCGACGCCGGCGTGCAGGTGATGGCCCAGCCGCCCGGCAAGAAGAACGCCACCATCCACCTGCTGTCCGGCGGCGAGAAGGCGCTGACGGCAACCGCGCTGGTGTTCTCGATGTTCCGCCTGAACCCGGCGCCGTTCTGCCTGCTGGACGAGGTCGACGCGCCGCTCGACGACGCCAACACCGAGCGCTTCTGCCGCATGGTCAAGCGCATGTCCGACCATACGCAATTCCTGTTCATTTCGCACAACAAGATCGCGATGGAGATGGCCAGCCAGCTGATCGGCGTGACGATGCAGGAACAGGGCGTCTCGCGCATCGTCGCGGTGGACATGGAAACGGCGGCCGACTTGGCCGCGGCATGAGCGTTGCCGCCCGCGGGCGGTAGCCGTTTTGGTATGATGGCGGCCGTTGTAGACAGTTTGGCATGGGCGCTTTGGCAAGCCGGCCGGACGCGCTGCGCTTTCCTGCATTGCACCGGAATTCCTTGCCTTCATGCTACCCTCGCACCCTGGAGCCCTGGACGTGCCGCCGGCGCAAGCCGCCGGAGACAAGGCAAAGGCAAAGGCCAGGGCATGTCAGGTCAACCCATAACAACAATATATTTCGCATACTAGGCACGAGCAGCATGACAGACTTACAAATGAGCCTGATCGCCGCCGGCGGCGTCTTCGTCGTCGGCGTCATTAGTTACAACAAGTGGCAGGAATACAAGGCCAGGAAGAGCGTCGAGCGCGCCTTCGCGTCGGACCACGACGACGTGCTCATGAAAGGCGGCGCCGCGCCGGGACGCGCGGCCGAGCCGATCGTCGAGCGCCACGAGCCGGTATTCGATGCCGCGCCTGTTCCTGCACCTGCACCTGAGCCCGCGCCCGCACCGGCGCCCGAGCCCGCGCGCCCCCTCGAGCCCGCTCCGCAGGCCGATGCGCTGGCCGAG
>DAMAFT010000545.1:0-3675 GCA_031995805.1 Massilia sp. | reverse complement strand
GCTGAAATCCAGGCGCCCCATCCAGCCGGCCAGCGCGTAGCCGGCCAGCAGCGCGATGACGATGGCGCCGCTGCGCATCCAGGTGACCGGGACGCGGTTCAGCGCCACGATGATCGCCAGCACGACGCCGGACAGCAGCAGGTTCTCGCCGTTGGCGAAGGTGCCGTTGGCCATGGCGCCGTAGCCGCCGCCCATGCTGATCAGGCCCACCTTGATCAGGGTGAGGCCGATCATCAAGACCACGATGCCGGTGACCAGCGGCGTGATCATGCGCTTCACGAACGGCAGGATGCGCGAGACGCCCATCTCGACGAAGGAACCGGCCACCACCACGCCGAAGATGGCGGCCATCACGGCTTCCACCGGCGTGCCCTGCTTGACCATCAGGCTGCCGCCGGCGATCAGCGGGCCGACGAAGTTGAAGCTGGTGCCCTGCACGATCAGCAGGCCCGCGCCGAACGGGCCGATGCGGCGGCACTGGACGAAGGTGGCGATGCCGGAAATGACCAGGGACATCGAGACGATCAGGTTGGTGTCGCGCGCCGGCACGCCCAGCGCCTGGCAGATCAGCAGGCCCGGCGTCACGATCGGCACGATGATCGCCAGCAGGTGCTGCAGGGCGGCGAGCAGGGCGACCGGCAGGGCGGGGCGGTCGTCGAGGCCGAGGACCAGGTCGGGGGACGGCGCGTCGGCGGGCGGGCTGGGGTGGCGTTCGTTCATGGGCGCGATTCCGGCAAAGCCGCGATTCTACCGCGCGCACGGCACTGGCGCGCCGTTGCTCCCGCGGCCGGATACGGGTACGATCTTGTTCCATGAGCAACGAAGCGCGCCTGACGGCGGCAGGGACAGACTTTGGCCTTCGACTTCTTCCGCAAGATTTCCCGCGCGCCGACCAATCCGCGCGCCGTCGCCAAGCCGCGCGAGTTCGACGTGGCGGACTTGTACCGCGGGCCGGCGGGCGATGGCGGCGATGCGGCCGCCGAGCCCGCGCAGCTCGACGAGAAGCTGCGCCAGGCCTACTTCTGGATCGTCAACAAGGCGATCATCAGCCCGCACTACGACATCGAATACAACGACGGCCCGGCCCAGTCCTGGACCGTGGGCGACAGCCGCCGCCCGTTCGTGCTGCCCTCGGGCCAGAGCTATTCCAGCTACGTGCTGCTGCCGCTGCTGGCCTTCGCCACCCGCCGCAAATGCCTGTTCGTGGGCGGGCCGGGGCGCGGCAAGACGGCCAGCGCGATCCTGATGGGCGTGCTGGCCGGCGCGCCCGTGCGCGAGGTACGCCGCGCCATGCAGCACGGGCACCCGCAGATGACGGTGGCCGACCTGCTCGGCAACCCCTTGCCGGCCGACCTGGTGGGCGCCCAGGACATGGCGTCGATCCGCATCGCCTGGCGCTCCTGGCTGTCGATGCGGGTGAAGATCATCGACGAGTACAACCGCATCCCCACGCGCACCCAGAGCGCGCTGCTCACCGTCATGGGCGACAACTATGCCGAGGTGCTGAACCACGTGTTCGAATGCCCGGAATCGGCCTGGTACCTGACGGCGAACGATGACCAGGGCGGCGGCACCTACCCGGTGATCGAGGCGCTGCGCGACCGCATCGACGTGGTGGTGCAGGCGCTGGCCTTCAATCCGCGCTTCCTCGAGGAGCTGCTGGTGCGCGTCGAGGAAGACGTGCGGCCCGAGGAACTGGTGCCGCCCGAGCTGGTGTTCGGCGAGGACGAGGTCGACGCGATGGGCCGGGCGATCCGCGCCGTCGAGGTCCCGGAAGGCGTGCGCCGGCGCGTCGAGTTCTTCGCCAGCCAGTTCGAGTTCGCCGAGATGGCGGGCGCGCAGCTGGAGACCATGACCAAGGACACGGCGCGCCTGTCCGGCGTCGCGCCGCACGAGCTGGCGGCGGCCGACAACGGGCGCGACCGCCTGAAGGACCTGGGCGCGCAGACGCAGAACGGCCTGTCGGTGCGCAACCTGATGACCTTGCTGCTGTTCGCCAAGGCGCTGGCCTGGTTCCGCGGCAATGCGCAGGTGGAGCTGGACGACTTGCGCCAGGTGCTGCCCTTCGTCCTGCGCGACAAGCTGCAGCCGGACCCGGACGCGCCGTTCTTCGCGCTGCCCGAGCACGCCGCCTTCCGCGCCGACCGCGTCGGCTGGCTGCGCCACCTGTTCGACCTGTCCAACGACGAGTTCCTGCGCCTGGACCTGGAACGCGAGGACGCCGTCGGCGCGCTGGCGCAGCAGTTCGCGCAGGGGCTGGACGGCGTGTCCGAGCGCGAGACGCGCGCGCGCCTGGCGCGCATCGAGAAGCTGGTGGCGGAACGGGCCAAGGGCCGCAAGCTGTACGGCCACCTGGCCGACGACCTGCTCAAGCTCAAGCACCTGCACCAGCGCTACACCAACTACCTCGCCTGGCTGCGGGCCCGCTAGCATGGTGTCGCGCGCATTCGCCGACGTGCTGGCGGCCGGACGCGCCGGCTTCAACGAGCGCGCCCGCGAGGCCGGGCGGCGCCATCCGCTGTTCCGTCCCGAGGCGTTCGCGCGCTTCCTCGACGAAGGCGTCGGCGCGGTGGCCGATGCCGTCGCCGCCGTGCAGCCGGCGCGCCTGGCGGCGGTGGTCAGCGCGGCCTACGGCATCGCCCTGGAACTCGCCGGGCGGGCGCTGGTGGGGCCGCAGGCCCAGAGCCCGGCACTGGACGCGGCCTGGCGCGAGCTGCTGCCGCGCTACGCCGCGCTGGTGGCGGCGCAGCCGGAACGGGTGCTGGCCATGCTCAGCAATGCCGTGTTGCACCTGGAGGCGGTCCCCGGCGCACGCCCCGGCCAGTGGCGCGCGGAGATGGCGGCGCTGGCGCCGCAGGTGGCCACCGTTGCGCAACTGCGCGGCGCCGGCCAGGTGGCCGCCTGGCGCGCCGGCGCCGCCCATTTCCGCGCCGGCGCCATCGCGGCCGCCGCGGCGCTGCCGGAGGCGCTGGCGTTGCAGGCGTTCGGCGCCGCGGCGCCGTCCTGGCCGGCGCTGCGCGCGCAGCTCGAACACGATCCGTGGTGGAGCGCCGGCGACGCCTGCGCCGTGCGCCAGCGCGAGGTCGGCGCCTTCACCGGGTTCGGCGGCCAGTTCGGCGCGCCGCCGGAACTGCGGCTCGGCGCCGGCGGCTTCCTGGTGCGCGCCGGCGAACGCCACTTCTTCCTGGTGGCGGATGCCTACGGGGCGGTGCTGCATGCGGCCACGGCGGAGGAGTTCGCGGCCGGCGCCGACGGGGCCGACCATGCCGCCGTGGCACAGGCGCGCCGCGCCGCGTCCGACCTGCCGCAGGAGGGCCTGGCCGTGTGCGCCGATGCATCGACGGTGGCGCTGGCCTCGCCCTACACCCATGCGATCCGGCTGCTGGCGCGCGCAACCGTGGAGGCGGGAGGGGAACATGCCTGACGACACCGCACAAGAGCACGACGCGCTGCTGGCCGCCTGGCGCGCCGCCTGGCCGCAGGCGCTGGCGGCCTGGAGCCGCTATACGCGCCTGCACGACCCGCGCCTGTGCGCCAGCAGCGTCGAGGCGGCCACCGAAGGCCTGCACGGCAGTTTCGCGATGATCCGCCTGCTCGACCAGGGCGTCGTGATCGACCTGGAGGCGGTGCGCCGCCACGGCCTGCAGGACTACGCCGTCGAGATCCTCGCGCACG
>DAMAFT010000544.1:0-3689 GCA_031995805.1 Massilia sp. | reverse complement strand
CTTGCCCGTGCTGTTGTCGTTGTCGCGGTTGGTCGTGGTGGTGGTCGAATTGCGGCCGCTCGAGTTGTCGGTGTTGGTCGTCGCGGTGCGCTGGCTGTTGTCGGTCGACGTGGTGGTCGTGGTGTTGCGGCCGCTCGAGTTGTCGCTGTTGTCGGTCGACGTCGTGGTGGTCGTGACGTTACGGCCGCTCGAGTTGTCGGTGTTGCGGCCGCTCGAGCTGTCGCTGGTGTTGTTGCTGTTGGTGGCGTTGTTGCTTGCCGTGGTCGCGGTGTTGGTGGTGTTGCGGCCGCTGGAGTTGTCGGTGCTGGTCGTGGTGTTACGGCCGCTCGAGTTGTCGGTGTTGCGGCCGCTCGAGTTGTCGGTCGTGGTGGTCGCGGTGTTGGTGTTGACGCTGTTGTTGCGGTTGTCGGTGCTCGTCGTGGTCGTCGTGTTACGGCCGCTCGAGTTGTCGGTGTTGCGGCCGCTCGAGTTGTCGGTCGCGGTCGTGGTCGTGGTCGCGGTGTTGTTGCTGTTGGTGGTGTTGCGGCCGCTGCTGCTGTTGCTGTTGTCGGTCGCGGTGGTGTTCGTCGCGGTGTTCGTGGTTGCGGTGTTGTTGCTGTTGGTGGTGTTACGGCCGCTGCTGCTGTTGCTGTTGTCGGTCGCGGTATTGGTGGCGGTGTTGGTGCTGCTGTTGCTGTTGTCCGCCTGGTTGTTGGTGCTCGTGTTGGTGGTGGTGTTCGCAGTGTTGGTGCTGTTGTTGTTGCCGCTATCCGTGTTACGGGTGGTGGTCTGCTCCACCGTGCTGCCGCCGCGTGCAACGACGGAGTCGTCGGCTTGTGCGCTGAGCGAGAAAGCAAGCGAAATGGCAGTCACGAGCAAAGTCTTGTTCATTCGAGTTCCCCTCTGGGTGTTTGATGGTTGGTTGATGGCCGGCTGTTGCGCCGACGTTATCTCCTTTGCACGTTCAGTGCCAGCACTACGGCTGAGTTATGTAACCCCTTGTTTTTGTTGACTTTGTGAGGATCGTCCTACGCCGCTGTCAGAGAAAATCCGGCACGATTTATCGAATTTATTGAAAAAGTGTTTCAGTCCTGGTACACGTCTGTCGCTTTCCGTTAGCCAGCGCACCTTGCGGCTGGACACCTGTGTGCCAGAGTGTTTCAGGTGTTCGCCAAATGGGGGGTGACAGTGAGCGTCCGGCTGCGCGCAGCGGGCGCAGAAAGCGAAAACGGCGGCCAGGAGGCCGCCGTCGGAAGGAGGAAGAACGCGCTCAGGACGGGCGCATGCCGTGCTTGCTGAGCAGGCGGTACATCGTCGTGCGCGAGACGCCCAGGTCGCGCGCGGCGCGGCTGACGTTCTGGCCGCTGCGGTCCAGGCATTCGCGCAGCGCGCGCCGCTCGGAGCGCAGGCGGGTGTCGTCGAGCCCCGCCTGCGGCACGGCGATGCCGCAGGACAGTCCCAGGTCCTCGGGCATGATCAGGCGCCCGTCCGACATCACGAGCGCGCGCCGCACGCGGTTGATCAGCTCGCGCACGTTACCCGGCCATTCGTGCTCGAGGATGGCTTCGATGGCGCGGTTCGAAAACCCCTTCAGGCGCGGCGATTTCTCGTTCGCGTACATGTGGAAGAAGTGTTCGGACAGCGTGACCAGGTCGTCGCGCCGGTCGCGCAGCGGCGGCACCGTCACCGGCAGCACGGCCAGGCGGTAGTACAAGTCCTCGCGGAAGTCGCCGGCGGCCACTGCCTGCTGCAACTGCACGTGCGATGCCGCGATGACGCGCACGTCGACCCGGATCTGGCGCGTGCTGCCGAGCCGGCTGATGGTCTTTTCCTGCAGGAAGCGCAACAGGTTCGCCTGCAGGTCCCTGGGCAGGTCGCCGATCTCGTCCAGGAACAGCGTGCCGCCGTCGGCCGACTCGATCAGGCCGGCCTTGCCGCGCGTGGCGCCGGTGAAGGCGCCGCGCTCGTAGCCGAACAGTTCGGAATGGATCAGGCTGGGCGCGATGGCGCCGCAGTTGATCGGCACGAACGGCCCGTGGGCCCGCTCCGACTGGGCGTGCACGGCCTGCGCCGTGAGCTCCTTGCCGCTGCCGCTCTCGCCCCAGATCAGCACCGGCGCCGCCACCTTGGCCACGCGCTCGACCTGGGCGCGCAGGCGCACGATGGCGTCGCAATGCCCGATCAGCGGCGAATCCCCCGCGGCGACGGGCACGTGCGGACGGCGCAGCATCGCCCAGCCATGCGCATGGCCGAGCGTGTGCGACAGGCGCAGCGGATCGACCGGCATGGTGTGGTAGTCGCACAGGTGTTCCACGACCAGGTCGCGGCAGGGGGCGAATTCCAGGTCGCGCCGGCTGAACACGCCGACCCATTGCATCTGGCCGTGGCGCCGCAGGAACGTGTCGATGTCGGCCGGCCGCTGCTGTTCGCGATCGTGTACCAGCAGGCCCACCAGGTAGCGGTTGCCGCGCAGCTCGCGCCCGGCTTCGCCGAGGTTCGAGACGCGGCGGATATCCCAGTCATGCATCACGTCTCCCAGCAGGGCGGTCGTATCCGTCGTGTCGGGGGCAATGCACAGCAGGCGTTTTTGAGTCATCCATCCTCCATCGGGCAGTCGGCCGGTTTCGCGCGTGGGGGCGGTTGGCGGCAAGACCGGCGCAGTGTTCGTAATAAGTGTAACTAAACGTAAAAAATACCGGCGCTCTATAGCTTGTTGGTAATTTTCTAATCTAGTTAAAAAACTTTCAACATTATGCCGGTAAGGACGCTTTCATGTCGTTCGATATCAAACGCCGGAAATCGACGCCGAAAGGGAGGAAAAAAGGGGTTCCGGCGCTGCGGACAGCGCCGGCGGGGAGACGGGAAGAACGAGGGTATTACTGGACGCGGCGGACCTTGGGCGAGCTGTTGGTGCCCTCGAACTCCATGAACATCGTGCCGAACATATTGCGCACGATGCGCACCTTCGGCTTGCTGGTGCGCTCCAGCGTGGCCGAGCTGCCGTCGACCACGCGCCAGACCTGGCCGTTGGCCAGCGTGAACCGGGTGTTCGGCCCCCAGCCCTCGAAGTCGCCGGCGAGGGTGCTGTCGATCTGCCTGGGGGCCTCCGGGCGGCGCACGTTTTCCAGGCCGAAGCTTTGTTCCCGGGAGGCGGCCGGCGCTGCGGCAGCCGCGGCCACCGGTACGGCGGCGGCGGGCGCCGCGCCGGGCCGGGCGGCGCTGGCCGGGATGGCGTCGTAGCAGGCCAGGCGCGCGCCGGCGTCGGCCAGCTTGCGGCAACCCAGGATGGCGGCGTCGTCGGCGAGCGCGGCGCCGGTGCTGCCGAGCAGGGCCAGCGCCAGGGGCAGGAAGTGCGAGGTTTTCATCGTGTCCTTTCCAGAAATGACCGCGAGCGCGGCCACGCCGCCCCCGTCGATTTTCAACCAGGCAAGATTATAGCCGTCGCGGCGCCCGGCCGCTCAGGCGCGCGGGCGCTGGCGGTGGAAGACCAAGGGGCTGTAGGGAATCGCCGACGGCGGCGGCGAGGCCAGGATGCCGGGCTTCATCGCGCCGACGACATGCATCTCGCAGGGCTTGCAATCGAAGCGCAGCGTGTAGCGCTCGTCGCCGCTGACCAGGGTCATGGGCTCGGCGCGCACCTGGCCCTGCACTCCCCGCACGCCCTTGGCCTGCTTCGGGCACAGGTTGAACGAGAAGCGCAGGCAGTGCTT
>DAMAFT010000543.1:0-3700 GCA_031995805.1 Massilia sp. | reverse complement strand
ATCAAGCTGCTGCTCAAGGCCGTCGACAAGATGCCGCTGGAATCGCTGCGCGTGCAGAGTTCGCCGGTGGCCGTGATGACCGGCTGGCTGGAATCGGACGAGGCGCCGTACAACTTCACGATCGACCAGGACACGGAACTGCGCGCCACCGGCGAGAGCAAGGCCGCGGTGCGCTACGTGAAGCACTCGCTGGACCCGGAAGACATCCGCCGCCACATCGCCGCCGGCAAGCAGTGCACGCGCCTGGCGCTGACCTGGAACAGCCGCATCTCGCTGGTGCTGACCGAGCAGCTGGCGGTCAAGGGCATCAAGCCGCTGGACGTGATCAAGGAAAACGAAACCATCACCTACAGCGACGACGAGCGTTTCGACAACGACATCATGCTGATGACCGGCGAGCTGGCCAAGATGCTGGCCGACCTGGTCGAGGCGCTGGGCGGCGAAGCCAAGGCGTAATCCACCAAGGTCGCGCGCCACACCGGTCGAATGACGGCCCGGATGCTTCCGGGCCGTTTTTGTTCGGACTTCAGATCGACTGGAACACGCCTTCCGCGCGGTTCTTGGCGACGTTGTTCCAGTCGAAGATCTTGCCGTTCATCGCCACGTAGACGCCGGCCGGCAGGACCTGGGCGACGCCGCAGGCGAAGCCGAAGTTGAACAGGGCGTCCGAGTTGGCGATCTCGTAGGGGATCATGGCGCCGGTGAAGACGATCGTCTTGTCCGAGATGGCCGCGCCCAGCACTTCGGCCGTCTCGCGCATGGTGTCGGTGCCGTGCACGATCACGATGGCTTTCTCGGCGGCGGCCCGACAGGCGGCCAGGACTTTCTCGCGGTCGCTGTCCTGCATGTCGAGCGAATCGAGCAGGGACACGACTTCCAGTTCGACCGGAATGGTCATGCGGGTGCGTGCGATGACTTCCGGCAAGTGGCTGTTGGAGAAGCCCAGGACGCCGTTGAGTTCGTTGTAGTGTTTGTCGAAAGTGCCGCCGGTGGCGATGATCCGCAAAGTCATGATGATTTGAAAACGCAGTGAAAAAAGGTGGGTAATGATAGCCGCAAACGGTAGTGCAACCGCATGCGAAACGCTAGAATCTACCGGATCGGCTGAGTATTCCGGCCCCTTGTTCACGGGCATCCGCCCTCTCTCGTCAATGAAACCCGTCGCTCCCGGCACCGTCATTTTCCACCGCCATCGCGGCTATGGCGTCATCACCCACGTCAATCTCCTGACCGGGTGGATTTCCGCGCGTTTCGGCAACGAAGCGCGCACGCTCGACCTCAACCTGTCCACCGACGAAGTGCAGCACGCGGACGGCGAGGCCATCCTGTTCCGCCGCTCGCCGCCGGACCGCATGCCGCACGCGCGCCTGATGGCAATGGTGCGCGCGCTGCACCAGGCCGGCTACGAAAAGCTCTACCTGCACGCCTGGCCCAAGCCGTCCGGCCTGCACTGGCGCTGGCACCTGTTTACCGGCCAGCGCGACTGGATGCAGCGTCCCTGGCGCGAAGGCTGGTACGGCTCGGGCGCCGACTACAACAACAATCCTGTCATGGGCTGGGGCGACGCGCCTAGCGCCGATATCGACGAACTCGTGCATGCGCTGGCGAAATTCGATCCCGAAGGCCTGGCGCGCGCGCTCGGCCGCGACGAAGACCATACGGCCTGGTTCGCGGGCGTGTGCGATGCGCTGTTGCCTGGTTATATGTATTCGTTCGACATGCCGCCCCCGCCCAAGGGCGGCGGCCTCGTCGAGATGCCGCCGGTGCCGGTCGTCCCGGTGCGCGCCGGCCTGCCCGCGTATGCCGGCCCGGCCATCGAGTGGCCGCCGGGCTGGGCCGGATTGTGGACGCGGCGTCACGCGATGCCGGTGCGCCGGCCGAATTTCACGGGCGAGCCGGAATTGCGGTGATCTCGCCGCGTTCGACCGGCGTTCGCATTACCGTTGCAACGCATCCGGATTAAGGATATTGCTCGGATTGCCGTTGGCGAAATTCACCACGTTCTCGAACGCCTTGCCGAAATACAGCTCGTAGCTGTCCTGTTCCACGTAGCCCAGGTGCGGCGTCGCCAGCACCGTCGGGATCTTCAGCAGCGGCGCATCGGGCGCCAGCGGTTCGTCGGTGAACACGTCCAGCGCCGCGTAGCCCGGCCGGCCGCGCCGCAGGGCGTCTTCCAGCGCATCGTCCGCCACCAGTTCGGCCCGGCTGGTATTCACGAACAGCGCATCGCGGCGCATGCGCGCCAGGTCGCCGGCCGTGACGATGCCGCGCGTGGCGTCGTTCAGGCGCAGGTGCAGGGTCAGCACGTCGGCCTCCCCGAAGAAGGCGTCGCGCGACGCCGCGGCGTCGTGGCCGTCGGCCTGCGCCGCCTGACGGCTGGCTTCGCTGCCCCATACCATCACCCGCATGCCGAACGCCTTGCCGTAGCCGGCCACCATGCGGCCGATCTTGCCGTAGCCCCAGATCGCCAGCGTCCGGCCCTTCAATGTCCGTCCCAGCCCGTTGAGTTCGGGGTTGATCGACGCCGTCTGCCACAGCCCGTCCTTCAGGTTGTTGGCATAAGGGACGATCTTGCGGCTGGCCGCCATGACCAGCGCCCAGGTCAGTTCGGCGGGTGCGACCGGCGAACCGACACCTTCGGCGATGGCGATGCCGCGTTCGGTCGCGGCCGCCACGTCGACGTGGCCGGACACCTTGCCGGTCTGCGAGATCAGTTTCAGGTTCGGCAGTTTCGCCAGCAGGGCGCGCGAGAAGGCCGTGCGTTCGCGGATCAGGACCAGGGCGTCGAAGGGCGCGAGGCGGATCGCCAGCTGGCCCAGCCCGCGCGCCGTATTGTGGAAGACCTTGACCTCGTGGCCGTCCAGCAGGCGGAAACAGCCGAGGTGGCGGACCGCGTCCTGGTAGTCGTCGAGAATTGCTATCTTCATAATTTTCTTGCGAATTCCGGAAGGAAAACGTAATGAAATGACGGGATCTGGATAATGCCAAATAACCTACTACATTACTTGGTCAAAATTCCTACATTTTTGTTGTTGAAGCATTTGAAACGCCTTGGGACGGGTGTAGAATCGGCCAGACATAAAGACCTGCGATGTCTGATTGACATCATTCAAGGGCATTGAACAGTTCCCTCCAGCCTGCAGTTTGCGCGCCATCCAACTCATCCGGGCGCCGCACCGGGCTGGCGGCAAGACCGCCGTAGCGCCACACCCGGGTGCCAAGCTCCAAGCCGCTTCGACGACGATCCTGCCGTGCCGGGACAGAGACAAGGATTCTTAATTGGCATTGGAGGTACTATGAACCAGCCCGTGATGGGCGGCGTCGCCGCACTGAACGTCCCAGCTTACATCAAGCACGACAAACTCATCAATTGGGTGGCCGACATCGCCGCCCTGACGAAGCCCGACGCCATCCACTGGTGCGACGGTTCCCAGGAAGAGTACGACCGCCTGTGCGCCCGGATGGTCGAAGCCGGCACGATGAAGCGGCTGAACCCGGAAAAGCGCCCGAATTCCTACCTGGCCTGTTCCGACCCGAGCGACGTGGCGCGCGTCGAGGACCGTACCTTCATCTGCTCGGCGACGAAGGAACAGGCCGGCCCGACCAACAACTGGGTCGCCCCGGACGAGATGCGCCAGACCATGAACGGCCTGTTCGACGGCTGCATGGCCGGCCGCACCCTGTACGTGGTGCCGTTCTC
>DAMAFT010000542.1:0-3705 GCA_031995805.1 Massilia sp. | reverse complement strand
GACCGCGTTGCCGGTGCATCCGGACGACCGCACCGCCTGGCTCGAGTCGATCGAGCGCTGCGTCGCCGCCGGCGCCGACTGGCGCCACACCTGCCGCGTCCTGCTGGGCGACGGCCTGGTGCGGTGGGTCGCGATGCGCGCGGCGCGCACCGCCGTGTCGCCGACGCGGATCATGTACACGGGCCTCATCACGGACATCACGGCCGAGCGCGAAGAGGCCGAGCGCCGCTGCGCCGAGGCGCAGCGCCTGCGCCAGATGCTCGACCAGGTGTCCGACGCCTTCATCGAGATCGATGCGCACGGCCGTATCGTCGACTGGAACGGCCAGGCCGAGGCGATGTTCGGCTGGACCCGTGACCAGGCCCTGGGCCAGGAGCTGTCGGCGCTGCTGCTGCCGCGCGCGGCCGGGCGCAATCCGCTGGCGGGGCTGGAGCGCTATCCGGACGGCGGCATGGATGCGCTGTTCGACCGCCCGTTGGAACTGACGCTGATCGCCAGCGACGGCGCCGAGTGCCAGGTCGAGATGAGCATCGGGCCGGTGCGGCGCGGCGAGTCGGTCGATTTCGCCGTGTTCCTGCGCGACCTGTCGGCGCGCCAGTCGCTGGAGCGGCGCATGCACTACCAGGCCACCCACGACTTCGTCACCGGACTGCCGAACCGCTACGAGTTCATGACCCAGCTCGAACGCGCGCTGGCGGCGGAGTCGCGCAGCGGCCAGCAGGGCCGTCTCGGCCTGCTGTTCATCGACCTGGACGGCTTCAAGCGCGTCAACGACCGGCTCGGCCACGATACCGGCGACGCGCTGCTGCGCGCCTTCACCGACCGCCTGCGCGCCTCGCTGCGCCGGACCGACTTCGCGGCGCGCCTGGCCGGCGACGAGTTCGTGGTCCTGCTCACCAACCTGGCCGCCCCGCACGAGGACATGCTGGCGCTGGCCGGCAAGGTGCTGGCGGCGGCCGAGAACCCGCTGCCGGGCGCGGAGCGCGTCTGTCCGGTCAGCGCCAGCATCGGCATGGCCCTGCACCGCGCCGGCGCGGGGGCCGACGAGCTGCTGGCCGAGGCGGATGCCGCCATGTACCTCGCGAAGCAGCGTGGCAAGAACACGGCCGCGTTCCACGAGGCGCCGCAGCGCCTGCCGGCGCTGCCCGCGGCCGCCCTGGCGCGGCCGCGGCTGCCCGAGAACGAGGCGCTGCGCCTGCGTGCGCTGCACGCGACACGCCTGCTGGACAGCGAGCCGGACGAACTGTTCGACCGCATCACGCGCATCGCCTGCGCCAGCCTGAACGTGCCGATCGCGCTGATCTCGCTGGTCGACGCCGAGCGCCAGTGGTTCAAGGCCGGCTGCGGCCTGGGCATGCAGCAGACCGCGCGCGACATCTCGTTCTGCGCCTATGCCGTGCTGGGCGACGAGCCGCTGGTGGTGACCGACGCCGGCGCCGACCCGCGCTTCGCTGCCAACCCGCTCGTCACCGGCGAGCCGCACGTGCGTTTCTATGCCGGCGTGCCGCTGCGCAGCGAAGGCCAGCGCATCGGCACGCTGTGCGTGATCGACAGCGTGGCGCGCGCGCTGGCGCCGCAGGACCTGGTCGTCATGAAACAGCTGGCGCGCACGGTGGAAGACCTGATCGCGCTGCGCACCGCGGCGCTGCTGACGGTGCAGCGCCTGCACGGCTGGGGCGTGCGCGCGGCGCAGCCGCACCCGCTGGAGCGGACGGCGGCGCTGCGCCAGCAGTTCCGGCGCGATCCGCTCACCGGGCTGCCGAACCGGCTTGCGGTCGAGGACGCGGTCGCGCGCCATGCGGCCGCCGCGCAGGACGGCATGGATGCCTTGCTGGTGGCGATCGACATCGACGGCCTGGCCGCCGTCAACGAGGGCGGCGGCCACGCCAGCGGCGACGCGGTGCTGGTCGCCATCGCCGAGCGCCTGCGCCGCCTGGCCGGCGTGCACGACGTCGCCGCGCGCGCCGGCGGCAGCACCTTCCTGTTGTGGATGCTGGCGCGCGCCGACGACAGGGGCTGCCGCCTGCACGGGCTGCGCCAGGCGCTGAACCGCCCGGTGCAGGTCGGCCAGCAGGTCATCCACGGCAGCGTCACGCTCGGCTGCAGCCGCTTCGGGCGCGACGGCGGCGACGCCGAATCGCTGCTGCACAAGGCACATGCGGCCCTGCGCCACGCCAAGTCGCAGGGCCACGGCCAGGCATGCGAATTCGACGCCAGCCAGGTCAAGCCGGGCTGGCGCGCGCTCGAACACGAACTGCGCGGGGCGCTGGCGCGGCAGGAACTGTCGCTGGTGTACCAGCCCAAGGTCGACCTGCGCAGCGGGCGCGTGGTGGGCGTGGAGGCGCTACTGCGCTGGCGCCATCCGTCGTTCGGCCAGGTGGCGCCGGCCGAGTTCATCCCGGTGGCCGAGGCCAGCGGCCTGATCGTCCCGATCGGCCAGTGGGTGCTGGAACAGGCCTGCGCCCAGCTGCGCGCCTGGCGCGAGGCCGGCCATGCGGGACTGACGATGGCGGTCAACCTGTCGGCACGCCAGTTCCTCGACGACGGCGTGGCGGCGCACGTGGTGGACACGCTGGCACGCCACCGCCTGCCGCACGGCGCGCTGGAGCTCGAGCTGACCGAGTCGACCTCGATGCAGGACGTCCAGCGCAGCATCACCGTCATGAAGGGCCTGAAGGATGCCGGCGTCGTGCTCAGCATCGACGACTTCGGTACCGGCTATTCGAGCCTCGCGTACCTGAAGCGCCTGCCGATCGACAAGGTCAAGATCGACCGCGCCTTCGTCTCGGACCTGGGCCAGAGCGCCGAGTCGCGCGCCATCGTGCAGGCGATCGTGACGGCGGCGCGCTGTCTCGGCCTTGGCGTGGTGGCGGAAGGCATCGAACAGGAAGAACAGGCGCGCCTGCTGATGCTGGACGGGTGTTTCGAGATGCAGGGCTATTACTTCGGACGTCCGCAGGCCCCCGCGGCGTGCGTGCTCGATGCGCGCCACGTGCTCGGCTAGCGGACGGCGGCACCGGGCTGCCAGGGAGACGATCGACATGGAACGAATCACATCGCAAGCGCGCGCGAGCATGCGCGGCGTGGCGCGCGCCGGGCTGCTGCTGGCGGCGTTGTGCCTGCAGCCGGCGGCATGGACCGCGCCGGCGGCGCCGGAAACCACCTTGCTGAAGCTGCCGCGCCTGGAAGAGCAGGTGCGCGCCGGCGACCCCGGCGCGCTCGCCGCGCTGCTGGCCGAGCGCCGCCACTTCCTGGCCGGCGTGTCGCATGCGCAGCGCATCCGCTACCTGACGCTGCTGCGCCAGGCCCACGTGGACAAGGGCGACGGCACGGCCGCCGCCGACGTCGCCATCGAGATCGAGCGGATCGCGCTGGCCGCCGACGACGAGCTGAACGCGGCGCTCGGGGCGCTCGGCCGCATCGAGCGCTTGACGGTGGCGCGGCCCGCCGACGCGCTGGCCGCGCTGAACGCGCTCGACGTCCGCAGCGAGCGCCTGGGCGCGCCCGAATTCGTGGGGGCGCTGCAGCAGGCCTACGGCGACGTCTACCTGGCACTGGGCCAGTTCGACTTCGCCCTGAGCCACTACCTGAGGGCGCTGGAAGTCTGCCGCCAGCATCCGGAGCTGCTGCGGCCCACGCCGAACCTGCTGCGCCTGTCGATCGCCAAGCTGCAGGTGTACACCCGCGCACCCGAACAGGTGCTCG
>DAMAFT010000541.1:0-3715 GCA_031995805.1 Massilia sp. | reverse complement strand
GCATCAGGTCGAGCACCAGCAGGTCGTAGCGCTCGCGCAGCCACAGCTTGTTCATGGCCGGGGCGCTTTCCGCGGTCACGACCTGGAATCCCTGTTCGGTAAGGTAGCGGCGCAGCAGGTCGCGCAGGCGCACGTCGTCGTCGACCACCATGATCTTGGCGGCATGGCCGCCGTTGGCGCCGGCGCTGCCGGCAGTCGGGGTGCTTGCGTTCATATGTGAGTCGGCATTTGTCAGATTAATGTCGCTATGGTAACTTCATATCGATTGGCGGACAGGTGTAACTGCTGAGGCATTACATTGTGTTACAAACTTTACCCAATTCGCCTTATGCCTCCAGTGGTTTCCACATACACTGACTTCCATCGGATTACCAATCGTTTCAGGCGTGGCTTCGCACGCATTCTTGACAGCTTATCCCCTTACATGGCATCGCGGAAGAGGAACACCATGAACAGTGCGTTCACCAACCATCGAGCAGGAACGAAGGCAGGCCGGCTGGCCCGCGCCGCGCGCCGCGCTGCGTTGGCGTGCGTCCTGGTGCTTGGCGCCGGCGCCGCCTTCGCCCAGCAGGGCGGCGACCGCCGCGACAACGGCAACGGCCCGCCGCAAGGCATGCAGGAAGGCCCGCGGCCGGGCCGCTTCTACCTGCCGCCCCAGGACCGCGACCCGCGCCAGGCCGACCAGCGCGCCATGGACGAGCGCCGCATGCAGCAGGAACAGTCCGAGCGCCGCGAAGGCCGCGGCGGGCGCATGACGCCGGACGAGCGGCGCGACCTGCGCCGCCAGATCAACGAAGCGGGCATGGACCTGTACCAGCGGCGCCGCTGAACAACGCGGCGTACTGTGCTGAAACATTTCTCGATATCAATTTAAGTTTCATTGCAACAATCTAGTTGCCGTATGTTTATTTAATTGCGACAACATGATACGCTTGCCAGCCTAGCCCCGGCCCAAACCTTGCCGGGGCATCAACCTGGGCGGGAGCCATATCGTGTCCATAGAATCCGTCGTCCCGGCCGCGCGCTTCGCAGGCGCCGCCGGCGGTCCCGAACATTGCATCGCGCAGCGCGATGACGGCGTGTACGCCGATCCGTCCGTGCTCGGCACGACGCTGGCGGCCGCCGTCGACAGCGTGTTCCGCTCCAACCGGTATTTTGCCGGCCTCGACTACCCGGTCTTCCTGAAGGCGCTGTACGGCCACGGCCCCGAACTGCCGCGCGCCGCCGACGGCACGCCGCTCGTGCGCCTGGCCGCCGACATCGTGCCGTTCGATCCGGCCCGGCGTGCACTGTACCGCGCCGTCAAGCTCGGCGCCGGGCGCGCCGAATACTACTTCGAGCCGGCCTGGATGGCCGATCCGCTCGACCCGTCCGCCCCCGAGCAGCTGGTCGCGCTCGACGTCGACGAATTCGTCGCCGACATGTGGCTCAAGGGCATCCGTTGCGGCGTCGATGTCGATGCCGTGCGCGCCGCCATGGCCGCGGCCCACGCCGGCCGGCCCGACCGCATCGTCGTCGCGCGCCGGATCGAGCCGGTGGCGGGCGTCGATGCCCGCATCGTCGAAGTCACCGAGGACATCCGCCGCAACGACGCCCCGCGCCAGCTCGCCAACGGCCGCCTCGACCTCACCAGTTTCCAGAACCGTTTCCCGCAAGTCCAGGCCGGCAAGCGCCTGCTGCAGAAGATTCCCGCCACTACCGGCGAACCGGGCTTCGAGATGTCGGGCGCGGTGCTGCCGTCGACGGCGGGCAGCGACGTCGTGCTGGCGCCGTATGCCGGTCCCGGGACGTCCGTCGAGCGCGCGCGCGACGGCGAGTTCCTGGTGGCGACGCAGGCCGGTTTCCTGGCCGTCGACGCCAAGACCAGCAGCATTTCGGTGGGCGACAAGATCGTCAGCCACGACGGCGTCAGCGCCAGGACCACCGGCAACCTGCAGCTCAGCGCCGACTACGAGGAATTCGGCGAAGTCCAGGAAATGCGCGTGCTCGAAGGGGAGAGCATCACCGTGCACGGCGACGTGTTCGGGCGCCTGGTCTCGCGTGGCGGGACGATCCTGCTGCACGCCAACCTGATGGGCGGCAGCGCCCATAACCGGCGCGGCGACATCCGCGTCGTCGGCCTGGCCTCGGGCGCCGTGTTGCAGGCCGAGGACGGCGCGGTGCTGATCGAGCGCGCCGACAACTGCGTGATCTCGGGCACGCGCATCCGCATCGCGCACGCCGTCAACTGCGAGATGATCGGCGACGAGGTCGAGGTCGGCACGGCCGAGGGCTGCGCGATCGCCGGCCGCCGCGTGACGATCGAATGCACGATACCGCGCAAGCAGAGCGAGATGCTGGTGGCGGTGCTGCGCCCCGACGACGGCCGCATCGACGAGGTGATGGCCGCGGTCGGCCAGCGCGTGACGCAGTTCGGCGAACTGGCGGCGCGCCACAAGGCCGAGATGGAGGCCATGACGGGCAAGCCGGACGTGCGCCGCTACCTGATGGTGGCGTCCAAGGTGCGCAAGAACGAGATCGCGCTGTCGCCCGAGCAGGCGCGCCAGTTCCAGCGCATGGGCCAGGACGTGGGACCGGCGCTGAAGGCGATCTCGGACGTGTCGGCCAGGGTCAAGGCGGCCGAGGCCGAGCGCGGGGCCGGCCTGCAGATGCTGGCGCGGCTGGAAGCGCAGAAGCGCGACGCGGCGAGCGTGGCCGCCGTGGCGGTGCGCATGGTGCAGGGCGAGACCCACGTGCGCGTGCTCGGCTACGATCCGGCCGCCAACAGCGCGCCCTACCGCCTGTCCCCGCGCGAGATCCGCACGCGCCTGCGCGGGCCGCAGCGCGGCGAGCTGCTGTTCTCCGGCGCGGCCGGCCAGGTCGAGTGGACCAGCGAGGCGGCGCTTTCCGAAGACTGACGGTCGGCGTATACTCGGGCGCCGGCCGGGAGCCGGCGAGTTGACACAACCCGAGGGGACCGACCACTTGAAAACGATGCATCCGATCCGCCAGCCGCGCCCGAACGGCGCGCTGAGCGCCGCGCTGGCCGCCGCACTGTGCGCCAACGCCATGCTGGCGCTGCCGGCATCCGCCGCCGCCAACGCCGCCAACGCCAACCGGGCCGTCGCCGCCGGCAAGGGCAAGCCGACCGTCGCCGAAGCCGAGCGCTTCATCGCCGACGCCGAGGAACGCCTGGAAAAGCTCGGCCTCGACGCCGGCCGCGCCGAATGGGTGGCCGAGAACTTCATCACGCTGGATACCGAGACCATGACGGCCCAGGCCAACGAGCAGTACCTCGGCCTGGCGGGCGAGGTCGCGCTGGCGGCCGGCCGCTACAAGGACTTGCAACTGCCGGCCGCCAGCGGCCGCAAGCTGATGCTGCTGCGCCAGAACCTGGTGCTGTCCGACGACGGCGACCGCGCCGCCTATGCGCGCCTGGCCGCCAGCATGACCGGCGCCTACGGCAAGGCGAAGTACTGCCCGGCTGGCGCCGCCAAGGACGCCTGCCTGCCGCTCGGCGAGCTGGAAAAGATCCTGGCCACCAGCCGCGATCCGGCGCGCCTGAAGGAAGCCTGGCTGGGCTGGCACGCCCAGTCGCCGGCCTACAAGCAGGACTACGCCAGGTACGTCGAGGTGTCGAACAAGGGCGCCCGGGCGATGGGCTATGCCGACACCGGCGCGCTGTGGCGCGCCCGCTACGACATGGCGCCGGACGCCTTCGCCGCCGACATGGAGC
>DAMAFT010000540.1:0-3720 GCA_031995805.1 Massilia sp. | reverse complement strand
CTTGATGTGAATCAAAAAGGCAATAGACGATTGCTACTGGGAAATATATCAGGCGAAACGGAAGCTGCCCTCGGCCACGGGCCGGCCGCCGGCCTCCACGCTGAAGCTGCGCGCCGCCAGGTCGGCGCCCAGTACCAGTTCGCTGCCAAGAGCGGCCGGCGCCTTGAAGCGGCCGTCCAGTGCGACCACGCGCTGGCCGCTGGCTTGCTCCAGCTCGGCGCAGGCGCGCGCCAGCGTGTGCATGCCGTGGATGATCGGCCGCTGCAGACCCATCAGGCGCGCCGACCAGGACCACAGGTGGATCGGGTTCCAGTCGCCGGACACGCGCGCGTAGTCGCGCCCGCTGTTGCGCTCCAGCCGCCAGCGCGCCAGCACCGGCAGGTCGGCCTCGCCGCCGCGCTGCTGCTTGCGCGGCCCGCGCTGGCCGCGCACCAGCAGGTAGGTGCTGCGGCACTGGAACACGTCGGCATCGTCCTGGCGTGCGGCCGTCTCGAGGTCGGCATACACGGCGCCGTGCTCGGTGGGCGGGTGGATATGCACCGTGGTCGCCAGCAGCAGCGCCGCGTCGCGCCGCGCGGCGCCGGTCACCTGCAGGGCGTTCGCCGTGTGCACGGTGCCGGGGAGGCGGAACGGGAAGGCGTCGTCGAGCATGGTGGCGACCTGGGCGCGCTGGGCCAGCAGGTACCAGTACGTCAGCGGGATGCCTTCGTCGCGAAAGCCGAGCGCCTGGCGATAGCGACGCAACTGGTGGGTGTCGATCTGTTCGAGCAGGTAGTGGGTGCGCGGGGTGCGCTGGCCATGGGCGCGGCGCGGCCGCTTGAACAGGGCGCGCAGCATCGTGGCGCCGTTGAGGCCTGGAAGGGGAAGCGGACTGTCCGTGGTCATGGTTGCGTTGCAGTGTTCGCAGGGGCAAAACTGCATTGTGCCTGAAACTTCATGTTGCTTTGCAACACTTGTTAATGTGGACTATACTCGATACCCTAGTAATTTGGCATAAAGAATCACTGTTTTATACGAGGATGGAATGAAGAAGCAAATGTTGTTGCTGGTCGCGCTGTCGGCCGCGGGCACCGCGTCGGCCCAGGAAACGGTGCGCATCGGCCACGCGGCCGCGATCACCGGCCCGGTCGCGCACTTCGGCAAGGACAGCGAGAACGGCGCGCGCATGGCGGTGGACGCCCTGAACGCGCGCGGCGCGACGATCGGCGGCAAGAAGGTGAAATGGGTGCTGGTGCCGGAAGACGACGGCGGCGACCCGAAGCAGGCCACGGCGGTGGCGCAGAAGCTGGCCGACGCGCGCGTGAATGCGGTGGTCGGCCACGAGACCTCGGGCACCACGATCCCGGCCTCGAAGATCTACTACGACGCCGGCATCCCGCAGATCTCGGCCTCGGCCACCAATCCGAAATACACGCAGCAGGGTTTCAACACCACCTTCCGCGTGGTGGCCAACGACGTCCAGCTGGGCCGCGGCCTGGCGCGTTATGCGGCCAAGGCCATGGGCGCCAGGCGCGTCGCCGTGGTCGACGACCGTACCGCCTACGGCCAGGGCCTGGTCACGGAATTCTCCAACGGACTGCGCCAGCAGGGCATGAACGTGGTGGCGCGCGAGTTCACCAACGACAAGGCGACCGACTTCTCGGCGATCCTAACCCGCATCCGCGCCAGCAAGCCCGACCTGGTCTTCTTCGGCGGCATGAACGCCGTGGCCGGCCCCATGCTGCGCCAGATGAAGCAGCTCGGCATCGAAGCGAAGATGATGGGCGGCGACGGCATCTGCTCGGACGAGATGCACAAGCTGTCCGGCGGCACCATGGCCGACGGCCAGGTGGTGTGCGCCGAGGCCGGCGGCGTGGAGGACTCCGGCAAGGCCGGCATGGACCGCTTCCGCGCCGAGTACCGCAAGCGCTTCGGCATCGACGTGCAGATCATCGCGCCGTATTCCTACGACGCCGTGCTGGCGCTGGCCGCCGCCATGGATAAAGCCGGCTCGGCCGCGCCGGCGACCTACCTGCCGCAACTGGCGAAGATCCAGTACAAGGGCGTGACCGGGAATATCGCGTTCGACCAGCGCGGCGACATCCGCGACGGCGTGCTGACCCTGTACACGTTCAAGGGCGGCCACCGTACCGCGATCGCCGTCACCAAGTAAACCCCGCCGCGGGCGGCACGGCCGCCCCGCGGTTCAGCGCGCGACGGCGGCCGGCGCGGCCGGCGCCGGCGCGTGCCCGGGCGCCAGCATGATGTCGTCCAGCAGCGCGCGCGCCGCCTTCAATACCTGTTCGGATACCTGGGGATTGCCCTTGGCGGTGCCGCGCGAGATCGCGATGCTGCCGATCATCGTGGCGACCACGACCATCGCCCGGGCCAGCGCGTCGCCGTCCTGCGCGCCCTGCGCGCCCGGGGCATCCTTCGCATTCTGGGCGATCTGGCGCTCGAACGCGCGCACCATCACCATGTAGCCTTCGGAAAAACGCGTGCTGATCGCCCTGTCCTGGCGGCCGATCTCGCTGGCGGACGCCGACATCGGGCAGCGCCCGGCATAGTCGTCGCGCGATTCGGGGGAAAGATAGCCGTCGAGGTAGGCGCCCAGGTCGGGCATGCCGTCGACGGTGGCGGAATACATGCGCAGCGCGGTCTGGTCGAAACCGTAGGACAGTGCCTCCAGCGCAAGCTCCTCCTTCGACTTGAAATGGGCATACAGCGCGCCATGGGTGAGGCCGGCTTCCTTGCTGATCTCCGCCACGCCGACGCCGTCGATGCCGTGCTCGCGAAACAGCTTGCTCGCTGCGCGGACCAGGGCGGCGCGATTTTCGGCCGCCTTTTCTTTGCTGATTCTCATGGCTTCGCCTGTCGGTAATTACATGGCCGTGTCGAGGTTCAGGACACGGACGTTATGATTGTGAGCGTTAGTATATCCGGTAGTTATTTGCACGCGCGTAGCGAAAATATTGACATGGCATCGTCTACCCCTGGCGTCGGTCGCCACCTGCGGCAGCGGGCTTAGATTATACCCATAATGTGCGGGTGTGGCCGGCGGCGCCAGCGTGGCGGGCCCGCACGCCTTGCCGGGCGGGTACCCGCCGGCGCCGGACCTGCTATGCTGGCAACGCGGCGCCGCCGACCGCAACCGTTCATTCATACCGCTTTCCCAGGAGATCGACTTCCATGCCGCCGACCGATCCGCCGCCGACCGATCCGCGCCAGGACGCCCCGTTCTTCGTCGTGCTGAACGCCGGTTCCGGCCATGCCGAGACCGAACTGCGCTGCGCGACCATCCGCGACGTGCTGCACGGCGCCGGTCGCGCCTGCGAGCTCGAGGTCGTCCACGATGCGGCGCGGCTCGAGGACACCGCGCAGCGCATGGCGGCCAGGGCCGTCGCGCAGGGCGGGGTGCTGGTGGCCGCCGGCGGCGACGGGACGTTGAACACGGTGGCGCATGCCGCCGTGCGCAGCGGCTGCCCGTTCGGCGTGCTGCCCCAGGGGACCTTCAATTATTTCGGCCGCACCCACGGCATCCCCGAGGACCTGGCCGAGGCCGTGCATGCACTGCTCGGCGCGCGCGTGCGGCCGGTGCAGATCGGCATGGTCAACGAGCGCATCTTCCTGGTCAACGCCAGCGTCGGCCTGTATCCGCGCCTGCTGGAGGAACGCGAGCACGACAAGCGCCAGTACGGACGCTCGCGCGTGGTCGCGATCCTGTCGGCGCTGAAGACGGCC
>DAMAFT010000539.1:0-3727 GCA_031995805.1 Massilia sp. | reverse complement strand
CCGGCGAACAGGGGCGCGGCTTCGCGGTCGTCGCCGGCGAGGTGCGCACGCTGGCGCAGCGCTCGGCCGCCGCCGCCAGGGAAATCAAGGAACTGATCACGGCGTCGGTCGACAAGGTCGAAGCCGGCACCCGGCTGGTCGACCAGGCCGGCGCCACGATGGCCCAGGTGGTGGACTCGATCCAGCGCGTGACCGACATCATGTCCGAGATCTCGGCCGCCAGCCAGGAACAGACCGACGGCATCGAGCAGGTCAACCAGGCGATCGGCCAGATGGACGAGACCACCCAGCAGAACGCTGCGCTGGTCGAGCAGGCCGCCGCCGCGGCCGGCTCGCTGCAGGACCAGGCGGCCAGGCTGGCCGAAGCCGTCGGCGTGTTCCAGTTGGAGAGCGCCGCGGCCGGGCGGCAGGCGGCGCGCCCGGCGCGCCTCGCGCTCGAGCGCGCCTAGTCCGGGCGCCGCTCTGTGTGCGCCCGAACCGAACTTCCGCATGCAGGGGGTATGCTGGCGCTTCCGAACACAGGAGGAAAATATGTCCTATGAGGAACGCGACGACTACGGCATGTACAAGAACAAGCACGGCAAGGGACCGGGCCCGGAACTGATGGGCGCGCACACGCTGCTCGGCGACCACGTGCACAACCTGCAGAACGAGCACCTGGGCGTGATCAAGGAATTCATGGTGGACATGCGCACCGGCGCGATCGCCTACGCCGTGATGTCGGCCAGCCGCTTCCTGGGGCTGGGCGAGAAGCTGTTCGCCGTGCCCTGGCAGGCGCTGACGCTCGATCCCGCGCACAAGCGCTTCACGATGGACATCGCCCGGGAGCGCATCGAGCAGGCGCCCGGATTCGATACCGACCACTGGCCGGACATGGCCGACCAGCGGTGGATGGGAGAAGTGCACACTTACTACGGCATTGCACCGGTGTGAACGACGCCTGCTAAGCCGTCGCCCCGTCCAGGGCGGCGGCGCGCGGCAGGGTTACTTCTTCGGCGCCATCAGGTCCAGCAGGATCGCCGTCTCCGCCTTGATGGTATTGGTCAGCGTCGGCTTCAGGTCCGGCGCCCACTGCGGCGAATGGGTGCCCGGCAGCGGCTGGCCCGCCTTCTTCGCCGCTTCCAGGCGGCCCGCGTCGACGGCGCCGACGTGGATCAAGAGGGCCTTCACGCCCGGCTGCTGGCCGTACATCGCGAAGTCTTCCGACGTCATCTTGGCCGGCATCTCCTTCACGAATTCCGGCCCCACGGCCGCCGTCACGGCCTTCACCGCGCGCGCCATCAGTTCCGGGTCGTTGTAGACCGAGTCGGTGCCCGGCTTGATGTCGACCTGCGGCTCCTTCGGCGCGCCGGCCGCCATCGCCTCGCCCTTCGCCTCGCGCACGATGCTGGCCAGCACGCGCTGGCGCACTTCCGGACGGAAGGTGCGTACCGTCAGCGCCAGCTTGACCTGGTCCGGCACGATGTTGGCCTGGGTACCGCCCTGGATGCTGCCGACGGTGATCACGACCGGGTCGAGCGGATTGTTCTCGCGCGAGACCAGCGTCTGCAGCGCCAGCACGAGGCGCGAGGCCATCACGACCGGGTCACGGGTCTCGTGCGGCACGGCGCCGTGGCCGCCCTGGCCGAACATGGTGATGGTGACGGTGTCGGCCGAGGCGCGGAACGGGCCGGCGTGCCACATGATGGTGCCCGACGGCATGCTGGCGTCGTCATGCATCGACAGCGCGTAGTCCGGCTTCGGGAAGCGCGTGAACAGGCCATCCTTCAGCATCGCGGCGGCGCCGGTCAGCGGTTCCTCGGACGGCTGGCCGACCAGCATCAGCGTGCCGCTCCACGCCTTGCGGTTTTCCGACAGCAGCCTGGCGGTACCGTACCAGGCCGACATGTGCAGGTCGTGGCCGCAGGCGTGCGCCACCGGCACGGTGTCGCCGGCGGCGTTCTTCGCGGTGACCTTGCTGGCGAACGGCAGGCCGGTCTTTTCCAGTACCGGCAACGCATCCATCTCGGTGCGCAGCATCACGGTCGGGCCGGGGCCGTTGCGCAGGATCGCCACCACGCCGGTGCCGCCGACGCCGGTCGTGACCTCGAAGCCGAGCGCCTTGGCGCGTTCGGCCAGCTTGGCCGCGGTCCGGTGTTCGCTGAAGCCCAGCTCCGGGCTGGCATGCAGGTCCTGGTAGAAGGTCTCGAGTTTCGGGTAGTCGGCGTTCAGCTGGGCGGCGAACGGGGCCGGCAGCGAGGCGGCGTGGGCGGCGCCGGCAAATCCAGCGAGGAACAAGGCGGTGCGGAGGATACGGGAAGACGTCATTAAATTATTTCTCTTCAAACGAGGGGAAGAAAGTTTCATAAGAGACTCGAATAGCTGGGAGCCTCGTTTCCAGCCTAGCAGCTACAGTATTATTTAACAATCTTTGCTGGGCAATGTCGGAAAATACCTACATAAATGTGGCAAAAAAGATTCTTTGAAGCATTTTATGTATCTTCAAAGTACTTGCAGGCGTAGAATGTTTACCTTCCTGCCAGTCCCCGACCGTGCCCCATGCTCCCAAGACTCGAGCAGGCTCCTGCACGCGCGGCTGCCATCGTTTTCGCATAACAAAGGATTGTCGTAATGGGTTTATTTGCAAACATCAAGATCGGTAAACGCCTCGTGCTGGGCTTTTCGCTGATCCTCGCGATGACGGTGGTCATCGCCATCGTCGGCGTCTGGCGCCTGGTCGACGTCGCCGGCTCCACGCGCGCCATGATGGATGCGCCGCTGGCCAAGGAGCGCATGATCACCGACTGGTACAGCCTGAACTTCGCCTCGATCCGCCGTACCGCCGCCATCGTCAAGAGCTCGGACCCGTCGCTGGGCGCCTACTTCAAGGAAGACTCGGCCGCCTCGGTCAAGAAGGCCGCCGAACTGATGAAGGGCATCGAGCCGCTGATCGCCGCCGACGGTCCGGAACACGACCTGTTCGCGCGCATCATGGAACAACGCAAGACCTACAGCGCGGGCCGCGACGGCGCCGTCAAGGCCAAGGCCGACGGCAATGCCGAGGAAGCCGCCGCCATCCTGGAACAGAAATTCACCCCGGCCGCCAAGGTCTACCAGGACCTGCTGCAGGACCTGGTGACGATGCAGCGCAACAGCATCGACGCCACCGCCAGGGCCATCGACGAGAACGCCATGCGCAGCACGCGCATGATCGTCGTGCTGAGCGTGTGCGCGGTGC
The DNA here is from genome assembly GCA_031995805.1 of Massilia sp. Lineage (GTDB taxonomy): Bacteria > Pseudomonadota > Gammaproteobacteria > Burkholderiales > Burkholderiaceae_D > Telluria. The sequence continues at coordinate 510 of DAMAFT010000539.1, read as the reverse complement.
TGGCGGGCGCGCTCCTGTCCTGGCTGCTGACCCGCGGCATCGTGCGTCCGATCCAGGATGCCGTCACCGTGGCCGAGACCGTCGCCGCCGGCGACCTGACCCACGTCATCGAAGCCAGTACGAAGGACGAGACCGGCGCCCTGTTGCGCGCCCTGCGCCACATGAACGACAGCCTGGTGGGCATCGTCAGCCAGGTGCGCGGCGGCACCGACACCATCGCCACCGCCTCGCGCGAGATCAGCGCCGGCAACCTCGACCTGTCCGCGCGCACCGAGCAGCAAGCCAGCGCGCTGGAAGAGACAGCCGCGTCGATGGAAGAGCTGACCACCACCGTGCGCCAGAACGCGGAAAACGCGCGCCAGGCCAACCAGCTGGCGATCGCCGCCTCCGAAGTGGCGTTGCAGGGCGGCAACGTGGTCGGCCAGGTCGTCTCGACCATGAGTGCGATCAACGAATCGTCGAAGAAGATCGTCGACATCATCACCGTCATCGACGGCATCGCCTTCCAGA
>DAMAFT010000538.1:0-3729 GCA_031995805.1 Massilia sp. | reverse complement strand
CCGCGCGATGCAGGCCGCCGCTGCCACAGTGACAATGCCCTTTGCTACAATTGTTGAATGGTAAATCCAGGCCGACCGGCTTGCGCGCCATTCCACGGGAGAGCGTTGTTGAAGAAGATAATCGCCAGGTTCGTCGCGAGCGCGCTGCTCGCATCCCAAGTGTCCGGTGCCTTCGCACAGGATTATTCCAGGTACAGCCCCGAGGGCATGCAGGCGGAACTGGCGCAGACGGCCGTTTCCCGGCTCGGCGTCATGGTGCCGATGCGCGACGGCGTGGCGCTGTCGACCGACATCTACATGCCGAAGGGCGCGAAGGGGCCATTGCCGACCATCCTGTGGAAGACGCCGTACAACGAGCACAAGCTGCGCGGCTCGACCTTCCGCTACGTGCTGGAATCGGTCAAGCGCGGCTATGCCTTCATCGTCCAGAACGAGCGCGGCCGCTACTTCTCGCAAGGCCAGTGGGAAATCCTCGGCCATCCGCAGACCGACGGCTACGATACGCTGACGTGGATCGCCAAGCAGGACTGGTCGAACGGCAAGGTCGGTACGCTGGGCTGTTCCTCGTCCGCCGAATGGCAGCTGGCGCTGGCCGGCATGAACCATCCGGCCCATGCGGCGATGGTGCCGATGGCGTCCGGCGCGGGCATCGGCAAGGTGGGCCGCTTCCAGGAGCAGGGCAACTGGTACACCGGCGGCGTGCCGCGCAACCTGTTCTTCGTCTGGCTGTACGGCGTCGACAATCCGCTGCGCGCCGAACTGCCGGCCGCGCTGACGGACGAGAAGATGCGCGCCCGCGTCGAGGCCTACAACGACCTCGACCCGGCCAAGCCGAAGGTCGACTGGAACAAGCAGATCAAGCACCTGCCGGTCGACAAGATGCTGACCTCGCTGGGCGAGCCGTCCGCGACCTTCGAACGCTTCATTGCCCGCACGCCGGCCGACCCGGCCTGGCGCCAGGGCGGCCTGTACCACGACGACATGGGCTGGGGCGTCCCGGCGCTGTGGTTCAACAGCTGGTACGACGTGTCGATCGGGCCGAACCTGGAACTGTTCAACGTGGCGCGCGCCAAGACCACCGACAAGGAAGCCAGCGCCAACCAGTACGCCGTCGTGGCGCCGGTGCCGCATTGCCAGTACGCGCGCCTGGGCCCGCAGACGGTCGTCGGCGAACGCGACATGGGCGACACCAGCTTCGACGTCGACGGCACCATTTATGGCTGGTTCGACCGCTGGCTGAAGGGCGACGCCAAGGCCTTCCCGGCCGCGACGCCGCACGTGCGCTACTTCCTGATGGGCGCCAACCGCTGGCAGAGCGCCGCGCAATGGCCGCCGGAGCCGGTGCGCCCGCTGCGCCTGTACCTGCGCTCGAACGGCAAGGCGAACAGCCTGAACGGCGATGGCCGCCTGTCGGCCGAGGCGCCGCCGGCGGGCGAGGCGGCGGACCGCTACCGCTACGACCCGATGAACCCGGTCCAGACGATCGGCGGCGGCGACTGCTGCAACGGCGGCATCGTCGTGCCGGGCGCCTTCGACCAGCGTCCGGTCGAGGCGCGCAACGACGTGCTGGTCTACACCAGCGACCCGCTGCCCAAGCCGGTCGACGTGGTCGGCTTCGTGGACGCCGTGCTGAAGGTCTCGTCCAGCGCCAAGGACACCGACTTCGCGGTGAAGCTGGTCGACGTGGCGCCCGACGGCACCGCCTGGATCATCGGCGACACCATCTTCCGCGCCCGCTACCGCAACGGCTTCGACAAGCCGGAGATGCTCGAGCCGGACGACGTCGTCACGATCCGCCCGACGCCGATCACGACCGCCACCCAGTTCGGCGCCGGCCACCGCATCCGCATCGAGGTGACGTCGTCGAACTTCCCGAAATTCGTCCGCAACCTGAATACCGGCGGGCCGAACGAGAGCGAAGCGAGCGGCGTCGTGGCCGACAACGCCATCCACCACGATGGCGCGGCGCAGAGCTATATCGAGTTGCCGGTGCTGCGTTGAACGTCGCGCCGGCTGCCTGAGCGGCGGCGGCAAGCGTCGCCCCCGCCTTCGCGGGGGCGGCGGTTTCATGCCATGCTGCGCCCCAGGAATTCCAGCATCGCCTGCGCGATCTCTTCCCCATGCGTCTCGAGGGCGAAGTGGCCGGTGTCGAGGAAGCGCACCTCGGCATCCGGATTGTCGCGCCGGTAGGCTTCGGCGCCGGCCGGCACGAAGAACGGGTCGTTGCGGCCCCAGATCGCCAGCGTCGGCGGCCGGCGGCTGCGGAAGAACGCGTGCAGCTGCGGGTACTGCGCCACGTTGCTGCCGTAGTCGAGCAGCAGGTCCATCTGCGGCTCGACGCCGATGCGTTCGATGGCCGCGTGGGCCAGTTCGTAGCCCTCCGGCGCCACCATTGAGGCGTCCGGGACACCCTCCACGTACTGCCAGCGCAGCGTCGCGAAGTCGTTGAAGCGGCGCAGCGCCTCGCGGTTGGCCGGGGTCGGCTCGGCCCAGGCCCGGCGCATGTCGGCCCAGCCCGCGCTCAGGCCTTCCTCGTAGGCATTGCCGTTCTGGCTCACGATGGCGGCGATCCTGTCCGGATGCCGTACGGCCAGGCGCCAGCCGACCGGGGCGCCGTAGTCGAACACGTACATTGCGAAGCGTTCCAGCCCCTTGGCTTCGGTGAAGGCGCCGATCACGGCGGCCAGGCGGTCGAACGTGTAGTCGAACGCGGTCCCGGGCAGTACTTCGGTATGGCCGAAGCCCGGCAGGTCCGGGGCGATCACGCGGTAGCGTCCGGCCAGGCGCGGCATCAGTGCGCGGAACATGTGGGACGAGGCGCCGAAGCCGTGCAGCAGCAGGACGGCGGGCGCGTCCGCCGGGCCGGCTTCGCGGTAGAACAGGCGGACGCCGTCGACGTCGATGGTACGGTGGTGGACTTGCATGCTGGATTCGGTGCGCATCGTGTGCTCCTGGGATGAAGGTGGTCGGAAATTGCTTCCGATAACCTGTATAATAAAATTTAAGAGGTTATGCGGACTGGAGTATCGCCAGCACGCAGTAACCTGTCAAGCGAATTTTTAAAGGTTATTAAAATGGCGAATGCGGAATCGCAGCGCGACGGTGCGCCGCTGCTGGGCGACCACCTGGCGCTGGACCTGCTGAACACGGAGGCGCTCAAGGATGGCGCGCCGGTCGACTTCTGGACGAGCGGCGCGGACGTGCTGGCCTGGCTGGCGGCCCAGGGCATCGTCCCCGCGGCCGGCCCCGGCGCGGCGGAACTGGACGCCTTGCTCGAGCGGGGCAGGGCGTTGCGGGCGCTGGCGCGCCGGCTGGTGGCGCGGCGCAAGGAGGGCGCGCCGGACGTGGCGCAGGACGACGTCGATGCCCTGAACGGCTACCTGCATGCCCACCTGGAGGCGCCGCATCTCGGGCGCGACGCCGGAGGACGGCTGGCGCTGGCGCGCAGCGCCCGCGGCGAGACGGTGGCGGCGCTGCTCGGGCCGGTCGCCGAGGCGCTGGCGCAACTGCTGGCCGACGGCGACTTCGCACTCGTGCGGCAATGCGAACACCCCGACTGCGTCCTGTGGTTCTACGACCGCACCAAGGCGCACAAGCGGCGCTGGTGCAGCATGGCCCTGTGCGGCAACCGCTACAAGGCGGCCCAGTTCCGCAAGCGCGGCAGCGCCGCGGTGGCCTAGGTGTGATGTTTCAATAGGTTGTTCATTCGGACTGGAATTGAGAAACTGG
>DAMAFT010000537.1:0-3729 GCA_031995805.1 Massilia sp. | reverse complement strand
GCTGTCGGGCGACCTGCTGGTGGTGCCGGACGCCTATTCGTTCTTCAGCGGCGGCACCGAGGGCACGACCCACGGCACCCCGTACAACTACGATACCTCGGTGCCGCTGCTCATCATGGGCAAGCGCTGGATCCGCCCGGGTGCGCTCGGCCAGTACGCGGAGGTGGTGGACATCGCCCCGACGCTGGCGCACATCCTGCGCGTGCGCGCGCCGGCCGCCGCCGAAGGCCGCGTGCTGACCGAAGCGCTGCGCTGAGGCGACACCCGCGCCGTAGGAAAAGCGGGGTCGCGCGGCAACGGCGCGCGCTCCCGCTATACTGGCGGCTACGATTACCACAGGACCACCTCGCCAACCACCATGTACGCAGCAGTCGACCTCGGTTCCAACAGCTTCCGTCTCCACATCGGCGAACCGATCGCCGGCCAGATCCACATCGTGCGCACGGCGCGCGACCCGATCCGCCTCGCCGCGGGGCTGGGGCCGGACAACCTGCTGAGCGAGGAGGCGCAGGCCACGGCACGGCGCACGCTGGGCGACTTCGCCGCCATCCTGCGCCAGTACCGGCTCGACGCCGTGCGCGTCGTCGCCACCAACACGCTGCGCGTGGCGCGCAATGCCGAGCGCGTGCTGCCGCGCCTGGAAGAGGCGATCGGCTATCCGATCGAGATCATCTCGGGCGAGGAAGAAGGGCGGCTGATCTACATGGGGGTGACGCGCGCGCTGTCCGGGCGGCGCGAACAGCGCCTCGTCATCGACATCGGCGGCGGCTCGACGGAACTCATCGTGGGCCACGGCGACGAGATCCGCATGGTCGAGTCGTTCAGCACCGGCACCCACCCGCAGAGCGCCGCCTATTTCCCGGGCGGGCAGGTGGGCGCGGAGGCGTTCCAGGCCTCGGTGAACGCGGCGCGCGCCCACTTCGAGGACATGGCCGCGCAATACCGCGCCCAGGGCTGGGAGGCGGCCTACGGCTCGTCCGGCACGATCCGCGCCATCAACGAGGTGATCGCCCGCAACGGCATCGGCGACGGCACCATGTCCCTTGACAGCCTGCTGGCGCTGCGCGACGTGCTGGTCGGCCTGGGCCACGTCGACGCCTTCGACCTGCCGGGCGTGAAGCGCGAGCGCGTGATCGTCATGGTCGGCGGCCTCTCCATCCTGATCGGCGTGATGCAGGAGCTGCGCGTCAAGTCGATGCAGGCGATCAATGCCGGGCTGCGCCTGGGCGTGCTGTCCGACCTGGAGCTGCGCGCCAACCGCCAGGACCGGCGCGACCTGGCCATCCAGGACTGCATGCGCCGCTTCGGCGTCGACGCCGCCCGCGCCGGCCGCACGGCCAACATCGCGCGCAAGCTGTTCGACCGCCTGGCGCCGCAGGACGAAGCGGTGACCCACCACCTGCTGCGCGCGGCCATGCTGCACGAGGTGGGGCTGGCGGTGTCGCACACGGGCGCGCACAAGCACGCCGCCTACATCGTCGAGCACGGCGACCTGCCGGGCTTCACGGCGCGCGAGCAGCGCCTGATGAGCATGATCGTGCTGGGCCAGAAGGGCAACCTGCGCAAGGTGCGCGACGTGCTGGCCGTGCCCGACCTGGCCAAGGCCGTGCTGGCGCTGCGCCTGGCGGCCGTGTTCATGCACGCGCGCGTGGATGCCGACGCCGACCTGCTGCGCCTGCGCGTGAAAGGCGCGCGCATCGACGTCGAGACGCCGCGCGGCTGGCTCGGCCAGCATCCCACGGTGGCCGCCTGGTTCGAGAAGGAAGCGGCGGCCTGGGGCGACGTCGGGATGGCGTTCCAGGTGACGCAGGGCTGACCGCCGCTGGCGCCGGGCGCCGGGCCGCGCGGCGCGCCGAGGCGTGCGCCGCGGCTCGGGCTTGCCTTTTATAATTCGTTTTTTTGCAAGTTTCGATATTCCCCGGCGCGCACATATGTTAAATTCGCCGGATTCATCCAATACAATCCAACACATTCATCCTCCGGCGTGGAGACTGCCGGGGTGCGACTCCATATGCGGCATATCCTCCTGGTCGACGACGAAGAAGCCGTCCGTTACGTATTCGAACGCTACCTGAGCATGCTCGGCTACCGCGTTACCACGGCGCGCGACGGCGTCGAGGCGCTGGCCCTGCACCAGGCCGATCCGGCCCACCTGGTCATTACCGATTTCCGCATGCCGTTGATGGACGGCGGCGAACTGCTGGCGCGGGTGCGGGCCATCGACCCCGACCTGCCGGCGATCCTGATCTCGGCCAACCCGGTCGACGCCGGGCCGACGCTGGCCGACGTGCGCTTCTTCGCCAAGCCGGTCTCGATGCACCTGCTGGCGGAGACGGTGGCGGGGATGATCGGTGCCGGTGCGCCGCGCGACGGCGCCGGGGGAACGCCGCCGATGGCGGGGACGGCGGCGCCGCGCAACCGGCAGTGCGCGGCGGTGTAGCGGCGGGACGAACGGAAAATCAGGCCCGCTTGCCGCGCCGGCGCAGGCCCGCGATCAGGCCCAGGCCCAGCGCGAACGACGCGATGGTGGCCGGTTCCGGGACCGCGGCGACCTTCGGGTTCAGGCCGTCGGTGCTGGCGAACGTCGTGTAGTTGCCGTCGCCGATCTTGAACTGGGCCTGCTGGGCGCCGTCACAGCAGCGTTCCAGCCCATAGATGGCCAGCGTGTGGTTGCCGGCGCCCAGCTTGGTCGAGTACAGGAAATACTGCGCGCTGTTGTTATAGTTGTTGCCCCAGTACATGTCCCAGGACTTCGTGTCGACGGCGACGCCATCCAGGAACAGCGCGCCGCCGTAGCCGAAATCGACGCCGGCGCGGAACGACCAGGTCGAGGCTGCCTGGTTGGCGGCCACGTTGAAGTCGATGGTGGCTTTCCAGGCGATGTTGCTGTCGGTGCCGCCGAACAGCTTGCTGTTCGAGACGTTGTCGTAGCTGCCCAGCGTCGCGCTGCCGTAGCCGCTGCCCTGGTTCAGCAGGGCGGTCTCGACGGTGTTGCGGTAGGCACTTCCGCTGCTCTGCACGCCGGCAGTGCTGTACGCCGTCTGCAAGGTGATGACGCTGGCGTTGGCCTGCACGGCGGCGCAGGCGAGGATGGCGAGGCAGAGTTTTCGTGCGGAATTCATTATGTAGCCCAGGTAAGTTTGCGTGTACGTAAATATAACACCGGCGCCGAAATCTGGCGGAATTGACGATCCAAAAATGATGACTGAACGAAATTTGATGCTGTTTCGCAACGGAAGCGTTTCCATGAGGAATCTTTGTGCGGTCTTGCCGCTGATGCTGGCTTGCCTGGTGCCGGCGCGCGCGGCCGACGTGGCAGCCTGCACGGGCACGCCGCCGGCGGGCGAGCTGCGCGCCGAGCGCATCGCGGCTCCGGCGCCCACGCACGCGGGGCCGTCCCTGTACGAGGGCGCGGTATGGGTGGGCGACTCGCTGTATTTCTCCGATTTCGCCCTGGACCCCGCATTTCCCTCGCGCATCCGCAGGCTGGCGCCGGACGGCAAGGTGACCACCGCCATCGAGGACAGCGGCAGCAACGGCCTGGCGGTCGACGCGGCCGGCCGGCTGGTCGTCGCCAGCCACAAGGACAAGGCGCTGCTGCGCCAGGCGCCGGGCGGCGGCGCGCGTACGCCGGTGGCGTCGCGCTTCGGCGGGCAGCCGTTCAATTCGCCGAACGACATCGCCATCGCGCGCGACGGCACGATCTATTTCACCGACCCGGACTACCAG
>DAMAFT010000536.1:0-3746 GCA_031995805.1 Massilia sp. | reverse complement strand
GATCCGCGTGACGGGATGCGCAGCCGGCGCCGCAGCGGCGGTCAGTGCGGGAATGCCGCTCGTGCCGGCCAGCGCCAGCGATGCGAGCAACAGGGACTTCATGATGGCCGTGTGGGCGGCCGGTAAAAACACGCGATTCATTCAAGGCACTCCGATAAGGTCGAAGATCAGTGGCAGTACGATGCTGCAACAGCTTGCTCGGTGTCGTTCACTATGCGCGTCCTCCCCAGGCTCGCAGACGACAGGGAACCCCCTATTGTACAATAGCTTTCTTTCCAGACCGCTTCTTTTGTTGTCTTTTTCACCCTGGCGCGCCTTGCGCGCCTTCACTGGATTCCCGTCCCATGTCCAAACTCTGGCAAGCCCGCTTCTTCACCACCGTCAACCAGCTGCGCGACCTGCCGCGCACCCAGGTGCCGGAAATCGCCTTCGCCGGCCGGTCCAATGCGGGCAAATCGACGGCGATCAATATCCTGACCAACCAGAAAGGCCTGGCCTTCGCCTCCAAGACGCCGGGACGCACGCAGCACATCAACTTCTTTTCGATCGGCGGCGCCCACGTGGCGATGCACCGCAAGGACCCGACCAGGGTCGAGGAAATCCAGGCGCTGCTGGTCGACCTGCCCGGCTATGGCTACGCGGAAGTGTCGGGCGACGCCAAGCTGCACTGGCAACGGCTGCTGGGCGACTACGTGCAGCGCCGCGAGCAGCTGGCGGCCCTCGTGCTGATCATGGACTCGCGCCGCCCGTTCACCGAGCTGGACGTGCAGATGCTGGAATGGTTCGCCCCGACCGGCAAGCCGATCCACTGCATCCTGACCAAGGCGGACAAGCTCAACCGCAACGAATCGACCAACGCCCTGCGCCAGGCGCAGCAGGTGCTGGACAGCTATGTCGACGAGGAAGGCAACGGCTTCCCGTTCACCGTGCAGCTGTTCTCGGCCCTGAAGCGGATCGGCATCGACGAAGCGAACGACAAGATTATCGAACTGTTCGGCCTGGATGGAGACGAGGCCGGACAGCACGACACCCAGGCCGACGGACCGGACGAGAATGCCGGCCGGGCCGACTAATCCGCAGGAGCTCCCTACATGCCGATCATTACCCCATCCGCCTACCCCGCCGTGCGCATGCGCCGCATGCGCCGCGACCCGTTCTCGCGCGCCCTGATGCGCGAGAACGTCGTCACCGCGTCCGACCTGATCTACCCGGTCTTCATCCTCGACGGCCAGCACCAGCGCCAGCAGGTGGCGTCGATGCCGGGTGTCGAGCGCGTCTCGGTCGACCTGCTGCTGAAGGTGGCCGAGGAAGCGGTGGCGCTGGGCATCCCGGTGCTGGCCCTGTTCCCCGTGATCGACGCCGCGCTCAAGACCTACGACGGCGCCGAGGCGACCAATCCGGACGGCCTGGTGCCGCGCGCCGTGCGCGAACTGAAGCGCCACTTCCCGCAACTGGGCATCATGACCGACGTCGCGCTCGACCCGTACACGACGCACGGCCAGGACGGCCTGCCGGACGACAACGGCTACATCGTCAATGAACAGACCATCCAGATGCTGATCCGCCAGGCGATGGCGCAGGCCGAGGCCGGCGTCGACATCGTGGCGCCGTCCGACATGATGGACGGGCGCATCGGCGCGATCCGCGCGGCGCTGGAAGAGCGGGAACTGATCCACACCCGCATCATGGCCTACTCGGCCAAGTACGCCTCCGGCTACTACGGCCCGTTCCGCGATGCGGTCGGCTCCGCCGCCAACCTGGGCAAGGCCGACAAGAACACCTACCAGATGGACCCGGCCAACGGCGACGAGGCCCTGCGCGAAGTGGCGCTGGACATCGCCGAGGGCGCCGACATGGTGATGGTCAAGCCGGGCATGCCCTACCTGGACGTGGTGCGCCGCGTGAAGGATGAATTCAAGGTGCCGACCTTCGCCTACCAGGTCAGCGGGGAGTACGCGATGCTGCAGGCGGCGTTCCAGAACGGCTGGCTGGATCCGGACAAGGTCATCATGGAAACCATGATGTCGTTCAAGCGCGCCGGGGCCGATGGCGTGCTGACGTATTTCGCGATGGACGTGGCGCGGCGCCTGAAGGCGGCGGGCTGAGCTGGCGGATGGTGCGCACGGGGTGCGCACCATCCGGCTGCGGCTTGGTTTGAAACCGGGTCAGAGCCCTTTGAAAAGCAACACCGGGCTCTGACCCCTACCGGATCACCCCCGCGGCGGCGCCGTGTAATTCGGGAACATTTCCTTGTACAGGAAATCCATTAGCTGCTGCGTATCCTGCGGCCGCGCCGACAGCGTCACCACGCGGTTCAAGCGGTGGGAATCCCATTCGAAATCGCCGTTCTTTTCCTTGCGGATGATCTCGATCATCTTCTTGACGATCGCCGTCTCGATGTCGCGCTCGCTGCCGCGCTCCACCTTCACCGAGGTCAGCCAGCGCCGCTTGAAGTTCGGGTTCCAGCCGCGGAACTTCACGTCGGCCGAGGCGAAGGTCTGGTTGGTGACGCTGAACACGCCGCCCGTGTCGTTCGGATCCTGGCCGCCGCGGCCGTTGATCGCCGCGATGTTCGCCAGCGCGTTGCGGGTGCCGCGCGAGGCTTCGCTTTCCTCGGGCGCGTTGACTTCGGTCGAAGCGCCGCGCGCCGCCTTGCGCGCCGCGATGTAGGCGGCCATGTCGACTTCCTTCGGCGGCTCCTTCGTCTCTTCCTTCGGCGGCGTCGGCGTCTCGGCGACCTTGACCGGCTTTTCGTCCGGCAGCGTGATCGTGTCCGGCAGGCGCTGCACCTTCGGCACGGTCGGCTTCGACGGACGCACCGGCGCCGGCTTCGCGCTCTGCGCGGCCGGCTTCTGCGGTTGCGGCTTGGGCGTCGGGGTGGGCTTGGGCGTGGGCGGCAGCCACACGATGGCGTTCTCGGCGCCCGCCCTGGACGGCGCGCTCTGCTTGTTATCCGGCTGGTACAGCCAGATCGCGACCAGCAGCAGGTGCAGCAGGATGGTGGCGACCAGGCCGGCGCGGTTCGGCCCCTGGCGGCCATACGTGCTCACACTTCGTCCGGGCAACGGCTGGCCGCAATGCGCACAGACATCGCTGTCGTCGAGTGAGATATGGGAATGGTCACGCAAGATGAAGACTACTTTCCAGGGAGCAGCAAACAAGGGATCACGTGCCGCAGTCTACCTCGTTTGGTTTCTGTACGCACGCATCGTTGGACATCCTTCAACAGCTTATAAGTTCGCTGCTTTTACTGTTGTTACAGTATGTATCAGGATCTAGCCCGATATTTGGCGGATCTGGAGGGATTTTGCCCGGCAATCGGGCGTTTTGACGGTGCGGACGGGGACATTGGGGTCCGCCCGGATGGACAAATTGTAATGTAGGGGTCGAAACGCCGGCGCAGAGGTCAGAGCCCGGTTTTTCTTTTGGGGCTCTGACCCCGGTTTTTCGCCGCCGCGGGCCGAAAACCGGGGTCAGAGCCCTTGGAACAGCAACACCGGGCTCTGACCCCTCCCGCCTACGCGGCCTTGACCACGTCCAGCTGCGGCCTTTCGAGCCTGGCCAGTTCCTCATCCGTCATCGGCCCGCTGCCGCTGAACCGGTCGAGGTAGAGGTAGATGACAGGCGTGATGTACAGCGTGATCACCTGCGAGAACACCAGCCCGCCGCACACGGCCAGGCCCAGCGGCTGGCGCAGCTCGGCGCCGGCGCCCAGGCCCAGGGCGATCGGCAGCGCGCCCATCAGG
>DAMAFT010000535.1:0-3749 GCA_031995805.1 Massilia sp. | reverse complement strand
CCGCGCCGCCGGCGTCACCATGAGCTACACCGCCTGGAAGGCCTGGTCGGGCCAGGACGGCAACTCGACCATGAACGGGCGCCCCCGGGACGCCGCGCCTCCGCGTCAGCCCGGCGGCAACGGTGCGACGCCGTAGCGGACCAGGTCGTGCCGCGCCGACCTCGCTTCCATGCGCGCCATGAGGGCGTCGCCGACGTGGCGCGGGACGCCGCCGTCCCACCCCACCGGAACGCCGCGCAGGGCGGCGCATGGGCGTCCCGCCTGCGCGTCGGCGCGCGCCCGCAGCAGATGCCCGGCAGTGGCGCCTCCCGGCGCCCGCTGCGCCGCCTCGTGCCCCCACAGCGACCCGTAGCCTTCATGGTCCTGCAGGTGCGCGGCGCACCACATGTAAGGCGCTTCAGAAAGGAATGCGCCCCACATGCTGTACGACGAGACGGAGCACACGATCCCGTCGGCGAACGCCATCAGCAGCAGGTCGCTGCACGCGGTCCGGGCCAGGTGGAACGTCGTCAGCGGTCCGACCGCGTCGATGAACGGCTGCACCTCGTCCTGCCGGGCGTCGGTGATCAGCAGGAACCCGACCCGGTCGCCGCACTGGCTGCGCAGCGAGGCGCAGACCGCCAGGTACCACGCCAGCGGCAAGGCGACGTTGAACCGGCCGCGGATATCGTCCGGCGTCGTCATCGCCGCGAAGTCGCCGCGGCGCAGGTGCACGGCGATCAGCGCCGCGCCGGGACGCGCCTGCCGCAGCAGCGCGTGCGTGTTCGCCACGGCATCGCGCGCCTTCAGCAGTTCGGACAACACGAACAGCCGCGCGGCGCGGATCGCCTCGAACCCGCCCCACATGCCGCTGGCCGCGAACACGGCGTGGCGCGCGTCGCGCAGCGTCGCGTGCGTGCCCGCGAAGCGCGCGACCGCTTCCTGGTAATCGGTCACGCCGGTCGCCCGGTAGGCCGCCTCGTCGAAGCGCACGACCGGCATGGCCATGCGCAGCGCCGCCTGGCCCAGCCAGTCCAGGCGGGTGCTCCCGAAATCGCGGTGGTAACCGCGCGGGTTCAGGCCCCAGGCGGGCGCCATCACGCGCGCGCCGAGGGCTTGGCCGGCCAGGAACGCCTTCGCCCAGGGGAACAGTTCGTTACCCAGGCCGGCCCCGCGCCGGCCGCCGATCTCGGGAATGCATACGCGCACCGGACCGCTCCGCCGCGACGTCAATGCCGCCCGGCCCGCGCGACGCGCTTGCCGAGCCGGTCGTGCAGCAATTGCAGCGCGGCGCCCGCCATGAACCGCGTATTCGTCACGACGTAGCGCCGCAACAGGCGGCGCGGCTCGCAGCCCAGCCGGAACAGCCACTCGAATCCGCTGCGCTGCACCCACAGGGGTGCCCGCGCGAGCGTGCCGCCGTGGTAGTCGAACGCCGCGCCGACGCCGATCATGAGCGCGTGCACGCGTTCGCGGTGCTCGGCCATCCACTTTTCCTGCTTCGGGCAACCGAGGCTGACGAACACCACGTTCGCGCAGGCGGCATTGATCGCGGCGACGTCCGCATCGTCCTGCAAGCGCATCGTGCCGTCGAACGGCGGCGAATGCAGGCCCGCCACCACGACGCCGGGGAATTCGCGCGCCACCAGCACCGCCAGTCTCGCCAGCGTCGCCTCGGTGCTGCCGTACAGGTAGATGCGGTGGCGCAGCGGCCCGGCGGCGCGCAGGTAGCGCCACATCAGGTCGGGACCGGCGATCCGCTCCTGCGCCGGGAACCCGAGGCGGCGCAGCATCCATGCGATGGGGGCGCCGTCGCAGGTCGCCAGGTCCGCTCCGGTCAGCGCGCGGCGGAAGCCCACATCGCGCGTCGCCGTCACCACGGAATGCACGTTACACACGCACACGTAGCGCGATGTGCGCGCCGCGCTCCAGTCGATGAGCCGCGCGAGCGCCTCATCCCAGGCCAGCGCGTCGATCCACGTGCCGAGGATCGTCTGTCCCGTGCGCGACAGGGTCCCCGTCGCGCACTGCTGCGATTGCGTCTTCATAGATGTCCATCAGGATGTCGTGGTTGATCGGCGCCGTGTAATTGCGCTCGTACTCGATGCGCGCGGCGTGTCCCATCTGCGCCATGCGCGCGGGATGTGCCAGCGCCCAGCGCATCTTGTCGGCCAGGTCGCCGGGGTTGCCCGGTTCCGCCAGCAGCCCGGTGACGCCGGGCCGCACGATGTCGGCCAGCGCGCCGCGACGGCTGGCGATCACCGGCAGGCCATGCGCGAACGCCTCGAGCACCGTCATCGGCATCTGCTCGTGACCGATGCTCGGCACGACCAGGAACGCGGCCGCGCGCATCCGGCGCGCCACTTCCGGCGCCGCGGCGAAGCCGGCGCAGGCGCCGAGCCGGCGCGCCGCCAGGTCGCCGAGCGGTCCCGTGCCGACGACGTCCATCTCCGCGAGGGGGCATAGGTCGAGCGCGTCGAGCAGCGTCTCGATGCCCTTTTCCCTCGACAGGCGGCCCACGTACAGGCCGCCGCGACGCGGCTGGTCGCCGGGAGGCGTCACCCCGTCGACGAAATTCGGCTTGATGCGGATCCGCTCCGGCGGCAGGCCGCCGGCGACGAACCGGTCGCGCGCGAACGTGCTCATCGCGATATAGCGCGTCACCTTGTCGCGGTAGGTGCCGAGGCCGGCATGGACCGCCAGTACGCCGGCCAGCAGCGCCGACTGCGCGGCCGATCCCCGGTAGCATGCGCGGGAAACGGCGCGCCAGGGAACCTTGCCGAGACAGTCTTCGCACGGCATGCCCCCGCGCAGGAACGTCCCCTGGGGACAGAGCAGGCGAAAATTGTGCAGCGTCTGCACGACCGGTATGCGCCGCCTGGCGGCGATCCAGTACACCGCCGGCGAGATCACGAAGAAGGTGTTGTGCACATGGATGACGTCCGGCGCGAACGCGCGGCAGATCGCGTCGATATCCGCTGCCGCGCCGCGCGACCACAGAGCGGCGAACGCGGCGCCGGCAGGGGCCCTGCCGCGCAGTTCGTCATTGCCGCGGCCGTAGGAGCGCACCATGTGCCCATGGTCCCGCAGCAGCGCCGCCTCCGCCCTGACGACGGCGTCTTCGCCGCCTTTCTGCCGGTATGCATTGTGAACGACGAGGATCTTCATGGTCTTGGCCCATCGGTGGCGCGCCGCGAACGCGTGGCGGCAACGCCGTGAAACGCTGCCTTCAGGAGGTTTCGCCAGGTCCGGGCGGCGGCAACAATGCCGCCGGACGGGGCAACAGGCCGCGCAGGCGATGCCATCGCGCGATCAGCGCCAGCGCCAGCCGGTCGGCCGGCTTGCAGCGCGACCGCGCGGCCGACACGCCGGTGCGCAAGCGCCACTGCCAGGCCTGCCCGGCGCAGGCCAGCACCGTCCGCACGCACACGACGCAGGCACGGCGCGAGCGATACATCACCATGTCGTACAGGAACCGCGGTTCACCGAGGAAGCGCGACTTCCAGGCGCCGGCTCCCCACAGGAAGTGGAATTCGCGGCCGCTGCGCGCGATGGCGGCCCGGATCGTGAGATAGGAATTCACGATGCCGAGGCTGAAGCGGTCGAGTGCCGGATCGTGCGCGACGACATGCATGAAATAATTGTTTCCGATGCGCGTGCAGATCGCCCCGGCGCAGACCTTGCCGTCGATCCGCGATACCGCCACGAAGCCGTAGGCCGTGACCACGTCGTGCATCCACGCCAGGTGGCGCGCGGATCGACGGCAAGGT
>DAMAFT010000534.1:0-3753 GCA_031995805.1 Massilia sp. | reverse complement strand
AACACGCTGGGCGTGCTGCCCTTCATCGGCCCGCTGTTCCAGGGCCCGACCATGGGCCTGGGCGTACTGACCGCCGGCATCATCCTGGCCATCATGATCATCCCCTTCATCGCTTCCGTGATGCGCGACGTGTTCGAGATCGTGCCGGCCGTGCTGAAGGAATCGGCATACGGCCTCGGCTGCACCCGCTGGGAAGTGGTGCGCAAGATCGTGCTGCCGTACACCCGCACCGGCGTGGTCGGCGGCGTCATGCTGGGCCTGGGCCGCGCGCTGGGCGAGACGATGGCCGTCACCTTCGTGATCGGCAACGCCAACAAGATCTCGCTGTCGGTGTTCGAGGCGGGCAACTCGATTTCCTCCACGCTGGCCAACGAATTCGCCGAAGCCAGCTCGCCGCTGCACGTGTCCTCGCTGTTCGCACTGGGCCTGATCCTGTTCGCGATCACCTTCATCGTGCTGTCGGCCGCCAAACTGATGCTCGTGGGTATGTCCCGCAAGGAAGGGGCAAAATAATGGAACAAGCACGCAAGAATCCCGTCTACCGCCGCCGCCTGCTGAGCCACCGCGTCGGCATCACGCTGTCGATCGGCGCCATGGCCGTCGGCCTCGGCTTCCTCGCCTGGATCCTGTTCACCCTGCTGGTGCACGGCTTCGGCGCGCTGTCCTCGAACCTGTTCGCGCTGGACACCCCGGCGCCGGGCAGCGAGGGCGGCCTGCGCAACGCCATCTTCGGCACCGTGCTGATGGTCGGCCTGTCGACGCTGGTGTCGACCCCGATCGGCATCCTGGCCGGCATCTACCTGGCCGAATACGGCGAGAACAACAAGTTCGCCGCCGTCACCCGCTTCGTCACCGACATCATGCTGTCGGCGCCGTCGATCGTGATCGGCCTGTTCGTGTACGCCCTGTACGTGGCCAACGTGCAGCACTTCTCGGGCTACGCCGGCACCATCGCGCTGTCGCTGATCGCGATCCCGGTCGTGGTGCGCACCACCGACAACATGCTGCACCTGGTGCCCAACGGCCTGCTGGAAGCCGCGTTCGCGCTGGGCGCGCCGCGCTGGAAGGTGGCCCTCACGGTGCGCCTGCGCGCCGTGAAGGCCGGCGTCGTCACTGGCGTGCTGCTGGCCGTGGCCCGCATCGCCGGCGAAACCGCGCCGCTGCTGTTCACCGCGCTGAACAACCAGTTCTTCACCGCCGACCTGAACCAGCCGATGGCCAACCTGCCGGTGGTGATCTACCGCTTCGCCATGAGCCCGTACGAAGACTGGCAGTCGATCGCCTGGGGCGGCGCGTTGCTGGTGACCTTCAGCGTCCTGGCCCTGAACATCCTGTCGCGGACCGCGTTCCGCCAGAAAAATCCCTGATTCCGCACTTGCCACCAGAAGATTCCGATCCCATGAGCGCTACCATCCATACCGCGATCCCGACCGCGAACCAACACCACGCGGCGAACGCCAACGGCAAGCCGAAGGCCAAGACCCTGGAAATCCAGGGCCTGAACTTCTTCTACGGCAAGGCCCACAGCCTGAAGAACGTCAACCTGGACATCCACGACAAGCAGGTGACGGCCTTCATCGGCCCGTCCGGCTGCGGCAAGTCGACGCTGCTGCGCACGCTGAACCGCATGTACGACCTGTACCCGGGCCAGCGCGCCGAGGGCGCCATCCTGTTCAACGGCCGCAACATCCTGGAGCCGGGCGTGGACGTCAACATGCTGCGTGCCAAGATCGGCATGGTGTTCCAGAAGCCGACGCCGTTTCCGATGTCGATCTACGACAACATCGCCTTCGGCGTGCGCCTGTATGAAAACCTGTCCAAGGGCGAGATGGACGAGCGCGTCGAATGGGCGCTCAAGAAGGCCGCGCTGTGGACCGAGGTCAAGGACAAGCTGAACAAGAGCGGCCTGTCGCTGTCGGGCGGCCAGCAGCAGCGCCTGTGCATCGCGCGCGGCGTGGCGGTCAAGCCGGACGTGTTGCTGCTCGACGAACCGACCTCGGCGCTGGACCCGATCTCGACCGCCAAGATCGAGGAACTGATCAGCGAGCTGAAGCAGGATTACACGATCACCATCGTGACCCATAATATGCAACAAGCCGCGCGTTGCTCGGATTACACTGCCTATATGTATCTTGGCGAGCTGGTCGAATTCGGCGAGACCGACCAGATCTTCATGAATCCGGCGCGCAAGGAAACGCAAGACTATATTACCGGCCGCTTCGGCTGATCCTACCCGGTTGTTCATTTTGCCGGCCAGGGCCGGCTTCACAAGAATATTTGACGGAGAAGTTATGACAGGCGAGCATTCATCCAAGCAGTACGACCAGGAACTCGAGGGCATCCGTTCCCAGGTCTTGCTGATGGGCGGCATGGTGGAAACCCAGTTCGAGGACGCGCTCGAGTGCTTCCGCATCGGCGACATCCCGCGCGCCGAGCGCGTGATGGCCGAAGACCAGGCCGTCAACCAGCTCGAAGTCTCGCTCGACGACGCCTGCAGCCACCTGATCGTCAAGCGCCAGCCGACCGCCAACGACCTGCGCACCGTGATGGCCACCATCAAGGTCATCACCGACCTCGAGCGCATCGGCGACGAGGCGACCAAGATCGCGCGCACCGCCAAGAGCCTGCACGAGCGCGGCACGGCCGGCTTCGCCCACTACGACATGATCCGCACCATCGCCAAGGCGACCTCGGAACTGCTGCACGATTCGCTGGACGCCTTCGCGCGCCTGGACGGCAAGCAGGCCTTGCAGATCATCGCCGGCGACGAGGTGGTCGACCACGAGTTCCGCACCATCCTGCGCACCATGGTCACCTACATGATGGAAGACCCGCGCACGATCTCGTCGGCGCTGGACACGCTGTGGGTGGCGAAGGCGATCGAGCGCATCGGCGACCACGCCAAGAACATCGCGGAATACGTGATCTACGTGGTCGAGGGCAAGGACATCCGCCACTCCAAGCTCCCGGTGGTCGAAGGCAGCGAAGGGTAATCGATGGCGGCAAACACGAGCGTCCTGATCGTCGAGGATGAGCCGGCGATCGTCGAACTGGTGAGCTACTCGCTGCGCGAGACCGGTTGGGAGATCCGCACCGCGGCCAGCGTGGCCGAGGCCTGGGATTCGATCGTGCACGGCAGGCCCGACCTGCTGCTGCTCGACTGGATGCTGCCCGACCAGAGCGGCCTGCGCCTGCTGTCGCGCCTGCGCGGCGACCGCGACTTCCAGGACATTCCCGTCATCATGCTGACGGCCAAGAGCATGGAAGAGGACAAGATCGCCGGCCTGAACACGGGTGCCGACGACTACGTCACCAAGCCGTTCTCGCCGCGCGAGCTGCTGGCGCGCTCGAAGGCGCTGCTGCGCCGCAAGAGCCCGCATCTGGCGGAAGCGCCGCTGAAGGCGGGCGAGGTCACCCTCGATCCGGCCAGTTGCACGGTGTCGCTGGGCGGGCGCCAGCTCGACATGGGCAATGCGGAATACCGCCTGCTGAAGTTCCTGATGGCGCACCGCGAGCGCGTGTTCTCGCGCAGCCAGCTGCTCGACAAGGTGTGGGGCGACGCCGCCGCCGTCGAGGAGCGCACGGTCGACGTGCACGTGCTGCGCCTGCGCAAGGCGCTGAAGGAAGCCGAGAAGCTGATCCGTACCGTGCGCAGCGTCGGCTACATGCTCAGCGAAAAAGAGAAATAAGAGACGAAAAGAAGGATCGCCCTTGAATCCCAAGCTGTTGTTCTGGGTGCCGGCCAGCCTGCGC
>DAMAFT010000533.1:0-3760 GCA_031995805.1 Massilia sp. | reverse complement strand
TCATGCGCTCGCGCAGCTTCTTCTCGATGTAGAAGCATTCCGGCGCCTTGATGTCCTCGAGGTTGATGCCGCCGACGGTCGGCTCCAGCATCGCGATGGCCTCGACCAGCTTGTCCGGGTCGTTCTCGGCCAGTTCCAGGTCGAACACGTCGACGCCGGCGAATTTCTTGAACAGGCAGCCCTTGCCTTCCATGACGGGCTTGGAGGCCAGCGGGCCGATGTTGCCCAGGCCGAGGACGGCGGTGCCGTTCGAGATGACGGCGACCAGGTTGCCGCGCGAGGTGTATTCGGCGGCCATGGCCGGATCGGCGGCGATTTCCTCGCAGGCGTAGGCGACGCCCGGCGAGTAGGCCAGCGACAGGTCGCGCTGGTTCGACAGCGGCTTGGTCGCCACCACTTCGATCTTGCCGCGCACGGGGCTGCGGTGGTATTCGAGCGCGTCCGCGCGCAACTGGGTATCCCGGGATTCGTCCTGACTGCTTTCGATGCTCATTGTTGCTCCTGTGCCGCTCGCGCGGCGGATGGTTGATTGTCCTGTGGGCCGGGAGCGGGGCCGCATGTTCTGTTGTTCGCACAGCCTTGCCCGCGCGGCGGCGGTGGGGCGCCCGCCCGGCTCGGGGCAGCCATCATACGTGATCGTGGCGGGTTGTGCGAATGAACGACCGTGCTATTCGCTGGCGTCCTTCAGGGCTGCACGCCGGGGCGGAACATGCGGAACAGCTGTTCGGGGCCGATCGTGAAGTAATCGGCCGGGCCGCCGCCGCGCAGCACGTGGCCGGCGTTCGCGGTGTCGTACACGCCGTCCTTCAGCAGCGCGCGCTCGATGTGCACGCCGACCACTTCGCCCAGCACCAGCCAGGTGGGCACGGTGGCGCCGTCGGCGCGCTGCAGCTGGATGACCTGCGTGCGGCGGCATTCGAACGCCACCGGGCTGGCGGCCACGCGCGGCGCCGCGACGATGCGCGAGGCGGCGGGCGCCAGGCCCGCCAGCGCGAATTCGTCGACCTCCGGTCCGACCTGGGCGCAGGTCGCGTTCATGCGCTCGGCGAGCGGGCGCGTGACCAGGTTCCAGGTGAATTCGCCGGTCGCCTCGATATTGCGCACGCTGTCCTTGTAGCCGGTGCTGGCGAAGCCGACGATCGGCGGCACGTAGTTGAAGGCGTTGAAGAAGCTGTAGGGTGCGAGGTTCGGGACGCCGTCGCCGGACAGCGAGGCGATCCAGCCGATCGGGCGCGGGCCGACGATGGCGTTGAACGGGTCGTGCGGCAGGCCGTGGCCGTGGCGCGGTTCGTAGAAGTGGGTGGAATCCGTCATCGGGTGCGTTGGGTTGCCATGGGAAAGACGGCAACGATACCGCATCCTGGCGCGCCGTGCCGGCGCGCCGCCGCTTACGCGCCGAACGGCGTTTCCGGCACGCCGCGCACGCCGGGGCGCAGCAGCAGCACGGCGCCGGCCGGGTCGCCGGCGGACGTCCCCGGCGGCGCGATCGACGTCACCAGCAGCGTGTCCAGGCCTGGCCCGCCGAAGCTGGCCATCGACGGCTTGGCGAACGGCAGCGCGAGTTCGCGGTCGAGCCGCCCGGCCGGCGTGAAGCGCAGCAGGCTGGCGCCGTCGTTGCCGGCGCTCCAGTAGCAACCGTCGGCGTCGACGGCGGCGCCATCCGGTCGCCCGGCGGTTGCCGCCATGTCGGCGAACAGGCGCCGGTTCGACGGCAGGCCGGCGTCGGTGTCGTAGTCGAAGGCCCAGACGCGGCGCCGCGCCGGGTGCGAATCGGACAGGTACATGGTCCTGCCGTCGGGCGACCAGGCCAGGCCGTTCTGCGTCACCAGGCTTGACACCAGCGGCGCCGACAGGCCGCCGCCGCCACCGTCGTCGCAGTAGCGGTACAGGCAGCCGACCGGCCGCGCGGCCGCCATGTCCATCCACATCGTGCCGGCCCAGAAGCGGCCCTGGCGGTCGCAGCGGCCGTCGTTGAAGCGCATGCCGGGACCGAGTCCGGGCGGGGCCGCCAGCGGCTGCGCATCGACGCCGCCGTCCTCGCGCAGGTGCAGCCGGAAGATGCCGCTTTCCATGCCGGCCACCAGGCCGCCGCCGGCGTGGACGGCGATGCAGGCGACCATCTCGGCGGCCGTCCAGTGGCGCGCCGCCGCGCCGTGCCACGGCAGGCGCCAGATGCGCCGGGCCGGGATGTCGACCCAGTACCAGGCCTGCTCGGCCGCATGCCAGAGCGGGCTTTCGCCGACGGCGCAGGAGACATCGGGCACGCGTTCGAAGGGCACGCGTTCGCGCGCTACGTCAGGCATTCGCCAGCTCCCCCGGCAGGCGCGCCATCGCGTGGACCGGCACCAGCAGCTTGATCAGGCACCACGCCGCCAGGTAGGCGCCGGCGCACAGCGCGAACATGATCATGTAGCCGGTCTGCACGTTGCCCAGGGCGCCGTAGCGGTCGAACAGGGCGCCGCCGAGCTTCGTGAGCAGCACGCCGCCGATGCCGCCGGCCAGGCCGCCGATGCCGACCACCGACGCCACGCAGTGTTTCGGGAACATGTCGGCCGGCATGGTGAGCAGGTTGGCCGACCAGGCCTGGTGGGCCGAGGCGCCGATGCCGATCAGGAGCACCGGCACCCAGTAGCCCAGGTGGCCCAGCGGCTGGGCCAGCAGCACGGCCAGCGGAAACAGGGCGATGGCGAGCATGGCCTTCAGGCGGCTGGCGTAGACGCCGTCGCCGCGGCCCATGAACCAGGCCGGCAGCCAGCCGCCGCCGATGCTGCCCACCATCGTCATGCTGTACAGGACCGTCAGCGGCAGCGCCATGGCGGTCGGCGCGATGGCGTAGGTGTCGGCCAGGTACTTGGGCAGCCAGAACAGGAAGAACCACCAGACGCCGTCGGTGAGGAACTTGCCGGTCACGAAGGCCCAGGTCTGGCGGCAGCGCAGCAGGTCGAGCCACCCGGCCTTGCGCGCCGGCGCCGCGCAGGCGGCGACCGGGTCCGCCGCGCCTTCCTGGATGTACGCCAGCTCGGTGCGGGACAGGCGGCGCTGGCGCGCCGGCTCGTCGAACAGCACGGCCCAGAACGCGATCCACAGGAAGCCGATGGCGCCGATCCAGACGAAGGCCGCCTGCCAGCCCCACAATGCAGCGGCCAGCGGCACCGTCAGCGGCGCCAGGATGGCCCCGATGTTGGCGCCGGAATTGAAGATGCCGACCGCCAGCGAGCGCTCGGTGCGCGGGAAGTATTCGGCCGTGGCCTTGATCGCGGCCGGGAAGTTGCCGGCCTCGCCGATGGCCAGCACGGCGCGCGCGACGATGAAGCCGCCCACCGACGCCGGCAGCGCGGCCAGGCCGCAGGCCGCGAGCACGCCGTTCAGCGCCGCGCCCAGGTCGAGCGCGTAGGCGTGGGCGACGGCGCCGGCCGACCACACGACGATCGCCAGGATGTAGGCGCGCTTGGTGCCGAGGCGGTCGACGATGCGCCCCGCGAACAGCAGCGCCAGCGCGTACACGAACTGGAAGGCGGCGGCGATGTCGGCGTAGTCGGAATTGGTCCAGCCGAACCGGGTGGACAGGGAAGGGGCCAGCAGGCTCAGTACCTGGCGGTCGAGGTAGTTGATGGTGGTGGCGAAGAACAGCAGCGCGCAGATGGTCCAGCGATAGCTGCCGATGGTCTTCGCCGCGGCGTCGCCGCGTGCGTTCCGGTGCATGTCAGGCCTGTCTTGTATGTACTCTGACTTGGTGGCGGCCGGCGTCTCCGTGCCGGCC
>DAMAFT010000532.1:0-3764 GCA_031995805.1 Massilia sp. | reverse complement strand
GCCGGCGCTGAAGGCCGCCAAGGATTCGCTGACCTACTTCTCGAACACGCTCGGTCCCTATCCGTACCGGACGCTGACCGTCGTGATCCCGCCCTACAACGCGGCCGAGGCGGGCGGCATGGAATACCCGACCTTCTTCACGGCCGAGGGCTACGACGAGGTCGAGCCGGGCACGATCGCCCAGTACGGACTGGACTTCGTGACCATCCACGAATTCGGCCACGGCTACTTCTACGGCCTGCTGGCCTCGAACGAGTTCGAGGAACCGATGCTGGACGAAGGCCTGAACGAGTACTGGGACCTGCGCATGCTGCGCGCACGCGGCCAGCGCATCGGCGCCAGCACGCCGCTGCTGCGCAAGCTCGGCTTCGCCCCCAGCTTCCCGGTGTTCGACGCCGAACGCATCGGCACGCCGCGCACCGACCCGGCCGACCCGGTCGGCCAGAACGCGTGGGACCGCCTGCAGGACATCGGCCCCGTCTACTCGCGCACGGCCACCCTGATGCGCGACCTCGAGGCGCGCATCGGCAAGGAGCCGATGGAGCGCGCGTTCAAGGAATACTACCGGCGCTGGCAGTTCCGCCACCCGAGCGTGGCCGACCTGCGCGAGACGCTGGCCGAGGTCACCGGCCAGCGCGCCGTCATCGAGCAGGCCTTCGAGCAGCAGGTGTACGCGGCCGCGCGCATCGACGACCGCGTGCAGTCCCTCGCCAGCCATGAAGTGCTGCCGCTGCCGGGCACGCGCCAGTCCGGCAGCCAGTGGGTCGAGGACAAGCAGGAAGACCTCGACAAGCGCATCGCCGACGCCCGCGCACAGTGGAAAAAGGTGCATCCCGACGCCAAGGCGGGCACCGGACCGTACCCGTACCGCACCGAAGTCCTGCTGCGCCGCCACGGCGCGCCCGTGCCGCAGACGCTGGTGGTGAAATTCGCCGACGGCAGTAGCGAGACCGTGCGCTGGGACGGCAGCGAAAGCTGGCGCAAGTTCAGCTGGGTCAAGCCGGCGAAGGCGGTGTCGGCCGAACTCGATCCGCAGCGCCTGCACTACCTCGACACAAGCAAGCTCGACGACAGCCGCACCATCGAGGCCGACGGCAGCGCCACGCGCCGCTGGGGCCTGGACTTCGCGGCCGTGGTCCAGTACCTCCTTTCCCTGATCGCGAACGTATGACCCTCATGCCCACGACCATGCACACGACGATCGATGCGCCCTCCCTCGCGCCCCAGAACACGGCCGTGCCGCGCCAGCCCGGCCTGCGCGCCGCCCTGCTGCGCACGCGCACCATCCTGCAATGGCGCCTGCTGCTGTGGTGGGCCATCCTGCTGCTGCTGCCGGCCATCATCGCGACGCTGCCGTTCTGGCAGATGCTGGCGGTGCAGCTGGACCACGCCGTGCACGCGGCGCGCCTGGCCGAAAGCCTGGACATGCTCGCCATCGCCGACCTCGCCGGCAGCATGCGCGAGCGGGGCGGCGCCGGCGCGGGCCTGGCCAACGGCGGCCTGGTCGCCGTCGCGCTGACGCTGCTGTTCTCGCCGCTACTCGCCGGCATGACGATCGCCGCCGTGCGCGCGCCGCAGCGCCTGCGCTGCATTCCGCTGCTGGCGGCCGGCGCCCAGGAATACGGCCGCCTGCTGCGCATGCTGGTATGGGCCGTGGTGCCGCTGGGGATCGCCGGCGCCATCGGCGGCATGGCCTCGGGGGCCGCCGGCCGGGCCGCCGAAAAGGCCATCCTGCAGGGCGATGCCGAACATGCCTCGCGCCTGGCGCTGGCGGCGATGCTGGTCCTGCTGGCGCTGGCGCACGCGAGCCTGGACGCCGGCCGCGCCGTGCTGGGCAGCGAACCACGCCGCCGCTCGGCCTTCCTGGCCTGGTGGGCCGGAGTACGGTTGCTGGTGCGGCGGCCGCTGGCGGTGCTGGGCGTGTACGCGATCGTGACCGGCATCGGCCTGGCCCTGGCGGCGCTGCTGGCGCTCGCGCGCCTGCACGTGCCGGCGCTGGGCGCGGGCGGGACCGTCGGCGCCGTCGTGCTGATGGAGCTGGGCGTGCTCGTGCTGGGCGTCATGCGCGCGGCCAGGCTGGCGGGGATGATGGAGCTGGCGCGCCACGATTGACGCGCGCATTGGTGCGCACCGGGTGCGCACCGCCCCTCGGCCGGCACCGCCGGCACGGTCCGCACGGATCGGCTACCATGGGACTTTCAACGCCACGGAGTCCTCCATGTCCCCTCGCCTGCCCACCTATTTCGTCTCGCACGGCGGCGGCCCCTGGCCCTGGATGAAGGACCAGTACGGCCCCGCCTACGCCGAGCTGGAAGCCTCGCTGGTCGACATCCCGCGCCAGGTCGGCGTGCGCCCGAAGGCGGTGCTGGTGGTGACGAGCCACTGGGAAGCGGACCGCTTCATGGTCTCGTCGGGCACGCAACCCGGCATGATCTACGACTACGGCGGCTTCCCGCCGCACACCTACAGTATCCGCTATCCGGCCCCGGGCGAGCCGCAACTGGCCGCGCGCGTGGCGCAGTTGCTGGCCGATGCCGGCCTGGCATCCGGCCTGGACGCCGAACGCGGCTACGACCACGGCACCTTCTCGATGCTGGCGCCCGTCTACCCCGAGGCCGACATGCCGGTGGTGCAACTGTCGATCCGGCGCGACTACGACCCGGCTACCCACCTGGCCGCCGGCCGCGCGCTGGCGCCGCTGCGCGACGAGGGCGTGCTGATCATCGGCAGCGGCCTGTCCTTCCACAACCTGCGCCAGTTCGGCCAAGGCGGCGCCCAGTCCTCGCGCGCCTTCGACGGCTGGCTGCAGCACGTGCTGCTGGAATTATCTCCGGCGGAACGCGAACGGGCGCTGCTGCGCTGGGACGCCGCCCCGGCCGCGCGCCAGGCGCATCCGCGCGAGGATCACCTGGTGCCGTTGTGGGTGGCGCTGGGGGCGGCCGAGCAGGAACAGGCCGCGTGCGTCTACCACGAAGAGGCGTTCTTCGGGGCGTTGACGGTGTCGAGTTTCAGGTTCGGCGAGACGGTCGCCTAAGCGCCCGGCCACCATTTCCGGCGGGGCCGCAGGGTGCGCGCGGCCGGCACAGGCACCTCGTGCGCACCCTGTTTTGCATGGACGATCATCGCGCCGACGATTCCCGCCGTTCAGGTCCCGCGCTTCCCCCGCGCCGCCTCTTCCGCCTTGCGCGCCGCCTTCTCGGCCGCGATGCGCGCCTTTTCTTCCATCGCGATCCGGTGGCGCTCCAGCGCCTCGGCGCGGCTGTGCGGGGTTTCCAGGCTGATGCGGCCCAGCGCGCCGCTGCGGTAGTCCAGCAGCAGCGTGTGCGCCGCCTTTTCGTAGTCGTAGTCGCCGCCGCGCACACGGAAGGCGCGGCGCTGGGCCACGCCCTCGATCACGCCGAAGCCGTCCATGCCGTCGGTCTTGAAGCCGTAGCGGGCGGTCAAGAGTTGCGGGTAGCGTTCGAGCAGGAAGGCGCCCAGGAATTCCGCGACCTCTTCCTCGATCACGGCATTGGTGCCGACGGCGTGGCTGGCGGCCAGCATCAGGCCGTCGCTTTCCATCGCAATCTTGGGCCACAGCATGCCCGGCGTGTCGACCAGGACCGTGTTCTTGTCCAGGTACAGCTTCTGCTGCGCCTTCGTCACGGCCGGCTCGTCGCCGACCTTGGCCACGCGTTTCTTCAGCAGGGCGTTCATCAGCGTCGACTTGCCGACGTTCGGAATGCCCATGATCATGATGCGCAGCGGCTTGGTCGGCACGCCGC
>DAMAFT010000531.1:0-3764 GCA_031995805.1 Massilia sp. | reverse complement strand
CCTACCGCCAGCCGGTCACGCGCGGCGACATCGAAGAGATCCGCGGCGTCGCGGTGAACTCGCAGACGGTCAAGATGCTCGAGGACCGCGGCTGGATCGACGTGGTCGGCCACCGCGAGGTACCGGGGCGCCCGGCACTGCTGGGTACCACGAAGCAATTCCTCGACGACCTGGGCCTGGCGTCGCTGGCGCAATTGCCGCCCCTGCAGCAGGTGGCCGACGCCGGCGCCGGCCGCAGCCTGGAGGCGCTGGAAGCGGCCCTGCAACAATTTGACGATACTTCACCCGTTGAAGTCCCGATTCACGACCCTGCGCCCGCATCCGGCGGTTGATTCTTGCGCGAGGTCAGCAAAACCAAGAAATGAATGATGAATCCAACTGACACCACCGAGACGACCCCTGCCGTGGCAGGGCTGGAGGAGGCTGCCAAGCCGAAGCGCCGCACCAAGGCACAGGTTGCGGCAGCGGCCGCAGCGGACGACGGCGCCCAGCCGGCCGCCGCCAAACCGAAGCGCACCCGTAAGGCCGCCGCCCCGGCCGCCGCCGATGCGCCGGCCGCCGCCGATGCGCCGGCCGCCGCCCAGGCGCCGGCAGCAGCGGACGGCGCGGCCGAGCCGGCCGCCAAGGCGCCGCGCAAGCCGCGCGCCAAGAAAGTCGTCGCCGCCGAGCCGGCCGCCGAGACCGTTGTGGCGGCAGTGGCCGCGCAGCCGGCCGTCCAGCAACCCGCGCCGCAGCCCGCCGCCCCGTCCGACGACGGCGGCGCGCGCCAGGGCGAAGGCCAGCGCAAGCCGCGCGGCCCGCGCCAGATGCGCGAGCAGCGCCAGCAGCGCGAAGCGACGCGCCAGCAGGACGCCGCCGCCCAGCCGGCCGAGGCCGTCCAGGCGGAAGGCGAGGGCGAGCGCGCCGAGGCCGCCCATGCCGAACCGCGCCAGCCGCGCAACGGCAAGCCGCAGAAGGAGCAGCGGGGCCAGAAGAAAGGCCAGCCGCGCGGCCAGCAGGGCCAGCAACAGGCGCAGGGCCAGCAACAGGGCCAGCCGGCCAGCCAGCCGGGCCAGCAGGCCAAGGGCAATGGCGCCGCCCGCAACGGCAAGAACGCCGGCGCCAACGCCAAGGGCAAGCAGGCCAGGGGCGGCAAGGGCAGCGATGCCGACGCCGTGTTCTCGTTCGTGACCTCGGACGCGTTCGACGCCAACGAAGGCGGCCGCGGCCAGTCCCAGTCGTCCAGGGCGCGCCGCGACCTGACGGCCGAGGACGATGCGCCGAAGCTGCACAAGGTGCTGGCCGAGGCCGGCCTGGGCTCGCGCCGCGACATGGAAGAGCTGATCATCGCCGGCCGCGTGTCGGTGAACGGCGAGCCGGCCCACATCGGCCAGCGCATCCTGCCGACCGACGCCGTGCGCATCAACGGCAAGCTGCTGCAGCGCCGCGTCAACAACAACAAGCCGCCGCGCGTGCTGGTGTACCACAAGCCGGCCGGCGAGATCGTCAGCGCGGACGATCCGGAAGGCCGTCCGTCCGTGTTCGACCGCTTGCCGACCATGAAGACCGGCAAGTGGCTGGCCGTGGGCCGCCTCGACTTCAACACCGAGGGCCTGCTGCTGTTCACCAATTCCGGCGACCTGGCGAACCGCTTGATGCACCCGCGCTACAACATCGACCGCGAATACGCCGTGCGCACGCTGGGCGAGCTGGAAGAGGGCATGCGCCAGAAACTGCTGGCCGGCGTCGAGCTGGACGACGGCCTGGCGAACTTCACCAAGATCGCCGACGGCGGCGGCGAAGGCGTCAACCGCTGGTACCGCGTGGTGATCGGCGAAGGCCGCAACCGCGAGGTGCGCCGCATGTTCGAGGCCGTGGGCCTGACCGTGTCGCGCCTGATCCGTACCCGCTACGGGGCGATGACGCTGCCGAGCGGCCTCAAGCGCGGCCGCTGGGAAGAGCTGGAGGAAAACGACGTCCGCAACTTCATGACCGCCTTCGGCATCGAGAAGAAGGGCGGCCAGGGCGCGCAGGGCGGCAACGGCGCCGCGGCCGGCAAGGGCAAGCAGGGCGGCGCGCGCCGCACCGGCGGCCAGGGCGAGGACCGCGAAGTCAACGGCAACCGCATCGACCGCGCCGACGCCAACCGCAACGTCGATCCGTTCGGACCGCCGGTCGTGCGCGTCGGTGCGGGCCGCGGGGAAGCCGGCATCCTGAGCGTGCTGGGCAACCAGGGCAACCAGGGCAACCAGGGCAACCAGGGCGGTCGTCCGGCCGGCCAGGGCGGTCGTCCGGGCGGCCAGGGCGGTCGTCCGGGCAGCCAGGGCGGGCGTCCGGGCGGGCAGGGAGGCCGTCCCGGCAACCAGGGCGCGCGCGGCGCCGGCGACGGCGGCGGCAAGGGCGGCGCCAAGGCCGGCAAGGGCCCGCGCCAGCCGGATCCGCTGCAGACCACGTTCGGCTTCGCCGGTGGCGGCCAGAACCGCCGCAGCCAGGGGCCGCGCGTGAGCGACCACGGCATGCCGCGGCGCGGCCGCAGGGGTTGATTCCGGGCGCGGCGGGCGCATATGGGGCAGGCGGCGCTGCGCGCGGCCCCGGCAGCGCGCTTGCCGAAGCCGTAAACTGTTGCTTGCCTGTTCATTTCTACGGGAATGGCGATTGCGGCCATTCGCGGATCGGGTTATAATTGCAGCCTAACCCGAGTACTTCCCAATGATGTTTTGGTGAAAGCTTGCCTCTGGTTGGGAATACAAAGATGGGCAGTTGCCCATTTTTTTTTTGTTGAATCGTTTTGAGGGTCCGGCACCGGACCGGTGGAGAAACCTGTGCAGTTGTTTGATTTGATCGCCACGACCGTCAGCGGACTGGGCTACGACCTCGTCGATGTCGAGCGGGCCGAACGAGGCATCCTGCGCGTGTTCATCGACTTCCCGGCTGCGGTGGCGGACGAAAAGGGACCGATCTCGGTCGAGGATTGCGCCACGGTGAGCCACCAGCTGTCGCACGTGCTGACGGTCGAAAACGTCGACTACGAGCGCCTGGAAGTGTCGTCGCCCGGACTGGACCGTCCGGTGCGTACCCTGGCCGATTTCGAACGCTTTGCCGGCCACGAGTGCACGGTCAAGCTGCGCGTCGCGATGCCGGGCACCGCGAACCGCAAGACCTATACGGGCATCCTGCATGCACCGGAAGGCGAGAAGATCGGGTTGGAATTTGAAAGCAAGGAAGGTCCGGCGTTGCTCGAATTTACGCTGGCCGAACTGGACAAGGCACGCCTGGTGCCAAAGGTGGATTTTAGGAGTCGCAAAGCATGAGTCGCGAAATTTTGTTGTTGGTTGATGCGCTTGCGCGCGAAAAAAACGTCGATAAGGAGGTCGTCTTCGGCGCACTCGAATTCGCGCTGGCGCAAGCCACGAAGAAACGCTACGAAGGCGATGTCGACATCCGCGTGAGCATCGATCGCGACACCGGCGAGTTCGAAACCTTCCGCCGCTGGCACGTGGTGCCCGACGAGGCCGGCCTGCAACTGCCCGACCAGGAAATCCTGCACTTCGAAGCCAAGGAACAGATCGCGGACATCGAAGTCGACGAATACATCGAAGAACCGATCGAATCGGTCGAGTTCGGCCGCCGTTTCGCCCAGGACACCAAGCAGGTCGTGCTGCAGCGCGTGCGCGATGCCGAACGCGAGCAGATCCTGCAGGACTTCCTGGAGCGCGGCGACGCATTGGTCACCGGCACCATCAAGCGCATGGAACGCGGCGATGCGATCGTCGAGTCGGGCAAGA
>DAMAFT010000530.1:0-3765 GCA_031995805.1 Massilia sp. | reverse complement strand
CAGGAGCAGTTGCAGGCGTTCGGGTTTCATGGGACGTCACTATAGCGACATCGGAATATCCCTAACAAGGGTAGGATGGGGAGGGAGGACAAAAGGGGGAGGACACAGCATGGCTACCGATTTCGATCTCGACCGCTTCGTCGCCGCCCAGCACGGCGTGTACGAAACCGCGCTGGAAGAATTGCAGGCGGGCCGCAAGCGCACCCACTGGATGTGGTTCATCTTTCCCCAGGTCGCCGGCCTGGGCAGCAGCGAGATGGCGCGCACCTACGCGATCCACAGCGCCGACGAGGCGGCCGCCTACCTGGCGCACCCGGTGCTGGGGCCGCGCCTGCGCGCCTGCGCCGCCGCCGCGGCCCGGCACGACGACCGATCCGCCGACGCAATCTTCGGCCATCCGGACGATCTCAAGTTCCATTCGTCGATGACCCTGTTCGCCGACGTCGCGCCCGACGAAGCCATTTTCCAGCGTTGCCTGGACCGTTTCTTCGATGGCGAGCCGGATGGCGCCACCCTGGCGCGGCTGGGTTGAACCGTCGCGCACGCTGGCACGTCTTGTTGTTGCGTATAATCGCCGCAAAGCTTGTCCACCAAACGTTACACAACAACAAACATGGCATCATCTTCAGAAAACATCAGCATGGCGGTGTTCTGCGACTTCGAGAACGTCGCACTCGGCGTGCGCGACATGAATTACGAGAAGTTCGACATCAAGCCGGTGCTCGAACGCCTGCTGCTCAAGGGCAGCATCGTCGTCAAGAAAGCCTATTGCGACTGGGACCGCTACAAGAGCTTCAAGGGCACGATGCATGAAGCGAACTTCGAGCTGATCGAAATCCCGCACGTGCGCCAGTCCGGCAAGAATTCGGCCGACATCCGCATGGTCGTCGACGCCCTCGACCTGTGCTACACCAAGGCCCACGTCGACACCTTCGTGATCGTCTCGGGCGACTCCGACTTCTCGCCGCTGGTGTCCAAGCTGCGCGAGAACGCCAAGCGCGTGATCGGCGTCGGCGTCAAGCAGTCGACCTCGGACCTGCTGGTCGCCAACTGCGACGAATTCATCTTCTACGACGACCTGGTGCGCGAGATCCGCCGCGCCGCCGCCAAGCGCGACGAGCGCAAGGCGCAGCCGGCGCAGAACCGCCGCCCGTCCGACGAGACCAACCGCAAGCGCGAGGAAATGGAAACGCGCAAGCTGCAGGCGCTGGAAATGGTGGTCGAGACCTTCGACGCCCTGGTCGCCGAGCGCGGCGACACCGGCAAGATCTGGGCCTCGCTGCTGAAGGACACCCTGAAGCGCCGCCGTCCGGACTTCAACGAAACCTATTTCGGCTTCCGCACCTTCGGCAACCTGCTCGAGGAGGCGCAGACGCGCGGCCTGTTCGAATTCGGCCGCGACGAGAAGTCCGGCACCTACGTCTACCGCAGCAGCAATGCGCGCCCGGGCGAGACGCTGGGCGCGGCGAACGAGGCCGAGGCGCCGGAGCCGACGATCGCGGAAAGCGCCGAGGCGCCGGCCGAGGATACCGTGCTGGACGTCGTGGCCGAACTGGCCGCGCCGGCCGCCCAGGCCGGCCGCGAGCCGCGCCGCCGCGGCGGCCGCGGACGCAAGGCCCGCGAGCAGGCCGCCGACGAGACGCTGGCGACCTGGCCGGCGCCGACCCCGGACCTGGCCGAGGAGCCGGCGCCGGGCGCGGCGAACGGCGCCGACGACGCGGCGGCGGCGGCGATCGCCGAGGCGGTCATGCCGGCGGCGCCGGTGGCCGAGGCCGCGCAGGCGCCGGTCGACGCCCCTGCCGAGGCGGCCGCGGAAGCTGCCGCGGAACCGGCGGCCCCCGCCAAGGAACGCCGCCGTGCCCCGCGCGCGCCGCGCAAGCCGGCTGCCCGCAAGGGCGCGGCCGCGGCTGACGCGGCCGAGGTTCCGGTTGCGGCCGATGCCGCCCCGGACGCCGAGGCCGCACCGGCTCCTGCACCGGCCCCGGCCCCAGTCCCGGGGCCTGGTGTGACCGCGACGCCGGAAGCGGCGCTGGCGGACGAGGACATCGCTGCGACGGGGGGCGAAAGCGAGGGCGAGGCAGGAGACGAGGCGCAGGCCGGCAAGCCGGCGCGCAAGAAGTCGTCCCGTCCTTCGCACAAGGCGCCGACGCGCAAGCCGGCGGCCCGCGCCCCGCGCCGCCCGGCCAAGCCGAAGACGCCGCCGGAAAACGGCTGACGGGATGGCGTGCGCGCCGCGCCTGCGCGGTGCGTGCAATAATGGCAACCCCGGTACCGTCGTTCCTGCGCAGGAGCGACGGGCCGTCGTATCCAGTCTGCGGAGGCCACGATGTCCACGCGTTCCAGATCGATCCCTGCCATCCTGGCCGCATTCCTGGGCGCCTGCCTGCTGTGCGTCGGCGCCCGGGCCGCTCCCGCCGGCCCCTCGGCCACCCATCCGCTGCTCGGCATCTGGCTGCTGAGCATCCCCCAGCTCGGCTGTTCCGAGACCTACCACTTCCGCGGCGACGGCACGACGTTCGTGCGCAGCGCCGCCGAGGTCTCGGAAAGCGAGTTCAGCGTGGCCGAGCAGCCCAGCGCGAAGGGCTTCTACAAGTACGACGACAGGGTCGTCAAGGACAACGGCAAGCGGGACTGCGCCGGCGACGTCATGCAGCCGGGGTCGCGCACCACCAACTACATCCGCTTCCACCCGTCCGGCGCGCGTTTCGTGATGTGCCGCGACGAGACCATGGCAACCTGCATCGGCCCGTTCGAGCGGGCGCCGGCGCAGGGCATTTGACGGCGCGGACAGCGCGGTTGCCCGTTGGCGTGGCCGCACCCGCCCCTTCGGTGTATATTGCTGGGCGATAAGACAACGTCCCACGGATTCCGCGCATGTCCCCGGTTTTACTTTTCTGCATCCTCATCGCCTATTTCGCCCTGCTGCTGGGCGTGGCCTGGCTCACGTCGCGCAAGGCCGACAACGACAGCTTCTTCATCGGTAACAAGAGCAGCAACTGGATGCTGGTCGCGTTCGGCATGGTCGGTACCACGCTGTCCGGCGTCACCTTCGTCAGCGTCCCGGGCGCGGTCGGCAGGGACGGCTTCGGCTACCTGCAGGTGCTGATCGGCTACGTGATCGGCTACGTCGCCGTGGTCTACCTGCTGCTGCCGCTGTACTACCGCATGAAGCTGACCTCGATCTACCACTACCTCGACGTGCGCCTGGGCCGGCGCGCCTACCAGAGCGGGGCCGGCTTCTTCATCCTGTCGCGCCTGTTCGGCGCCACCGCGCGCCTGTACCTGGTGGTGGCGGTGCTGCAGTCGATCATCCTCGACAGCCTGGGCGTGCCGTTCTGGCTGACCACCTTCGTCATCCTCGGCATGATCCTGCTGTACACCTACCAGGGCGGGGTGAAGACCATCGTCTGGACCGACACGCTGCAGACCACCTGCATGCTGTTCGGCCTGTTCGCCTGCGCCTGGTTCCTGCTCGGCGAGCTGGGCCTGTCGGTGCCGCAGGCGCTGGGGCGGATGCAACAGAGCGGCCTGGCGCACGTGTTCACCACCGACGTCGACGCCCCCGGCTTCTGGCTCAAGCAGATCGTGGCGGGCGCCTTCATCACCATCACCATGACGGGCCTGGACCAGGAGATGATGCAGAAGACGATCTCGGTGAAGACGCTGGGCGATTCGCAGAAGAACCTGCTGAGCCTGACCGTGGTGCTGGTCGTGGTGCTGTCGGCCTTCCTGTTCCTGGGCGGCCTGCTGTACCTGTACGCACCC
>DAMAFT010000529.1:0-3768 GCA_031995805.1 Massilia sp. | reverse complement strand
AGTGATCGGCAGGCGCGCGGCTCGCAGCGCCGGGAACAGGCCACCCACCAGCCAGCCCCAGATCGCGGCCTGCACCACCAGCGCCAGCGGCGCCAGCGCGTACAGCGGCAGCGTGACGATCCACAGCAGCGCGAACACCAGGATGCCGGACAGGTTCACGCCCAGGCTGCCGAGGAAGCTGCCGCCCTCCCTGCGCTCCAGTTGCGGGAACTGCACGCGGCTGACGTGGCGCGCGATGGCCGGCATCGCCCCCACCCCGATGAACAGCAGCGAGGTGACGATCATCAGCGGCAGCAGCGCCAGCATGGCCACCAGCGGCACTACCAGCGTCTTCAGGAAGCCCAGGCCCAGCGTGGCCAGGATGCCGCCGCTGGCCTGGTACAGGTCGTGCTCGAAGAACAAACCCTGCAGCCAGTCCAGCAGCGGCTGGAAGCCGGCGTACAGCAGGCTGCCCCACAGCGCCAGCGACAGCAGCAGCGGCACGATCGACAGCAGCAGCATGCGGCTGGAGAATTGCGAGCGCAGCGCGCGCCCGTAGGCGATGGCGACCGCGCGCATCATGAGGCGCGGCGCCGGCTGAATTCGACCATGCGCACGAGGCCCAGCCACTGCTGGCGCCAGAAGCCGCGGCCGTAGTCGCGGCCCGGGCGCACGCTGCCGTCCTCGTTCACCTTGTCGAACTGGTCGCGCACGCCGGTACGGTGGAAGGCCGTGTCGAAGTTCGCCGTGCGGAACACCAGGTCCCAGACCGGCAGCAGCACGCCGAAATTGCAGCCGCCGACGTCGCGCCCCTGCGACTCGTGGCCGACGCCGACCGCGTGGTGGGTGCGGTGGAAGCGCGGCGACACCAGCAGGCGCTCGCCCAGCCAGCCGAAATGCAGGCGCACGTTCGCATGCTGCAGGCTCTGCAGCGCGCGCGAGACCGAGACCAGCAGCACGTACTGTCCCGGCGCCACGCCGATCGCCAGCGCGATGACGGCCAGGTAGACGTCGCGCAGCAGGTCGTCCAGCAGGTGGTTCCGGTCGTCGCTCCACAGGTTCATGTCCTGCTGGCTGTGGTGCAGGCTGTGCAGCCCCCACCACCAGCGGAAGGTGTGCTGGCCGCGGTGGAACCAGTAATCGAAGAAGTCGAGCACGACCAGGTAGAGGACGAAACTGGCGAGCGGCGGCATGCCGGACGCCAGCGACTCCAGGTTGAACGGATGCACGCCCTCCATGCGCAGCGCGCCGGCGACGTGGTCCATGATGGGGTCGAGCGTGAAGAACACCGCCATCGTGAAGAAGCCCAGGCGGTGGATCAGCGTGTAGACGAAGTCGTTCCAGCGCGCGCGCCGGTCGGCGATCGGCTGGGCCGGCAGCGCGGCCTCCAGCGGGCGCAGCACCAGGAACAGGGCGGCCACCTCGACGGCGCCGGCGAGGAACCATTCGACGCCCTCGAAGGCATCCTCGGCGTACTCGCCCAGGCCGGTAAAGAACAGGAAGGGTTCGACGGCGGATTCGAACAGCCATCCCTGCAGGAAGGAAAACCAATCGAGAAAGTGCTGGATCATGGGCTGCTGCCGGAAAAATTAGGGGTCGGGGCGCATCCTGTAGGAAGGATGTTCGCGCAGTGTAGCGAAACAGAAGCCTTTGCGCTCGAGTCCCGCGATCAGCGGCTCGAGGTTGGCCGGCATCCACGGATCCTTGCGCGACCAGATCCCCATGTGGGCCATGACGATGTCGCCGTCCTTCAGGTTGGCCAGCATGCGCCGCAGCAGCACGGCGTTCGGGTAGGCTTCGCTGGACGTCTCGTCGCCCGAGAAGCCGGCGGGCGACCAGCCGGCGTGGCGGTAGCCGCAGGCCTTGGCCGCCGCCAGCACGTTCGGCGAGGTGTGGCCGCCGGGGGCGCGGAAATACGGATCGAGGCGGCGGCCGGTCAGTTCGTGGAAGCGCGCGTCGACCCGGCGCAGCTCGTCGCAATAGTCCTGCGCGCTCCAGCTTGCCAGCTTGCCGGCATGCGCGCCGAACTGCGGCCTGACGCGCATGCGTCCGCCCGGCTCGTCGGCGCGCCAGTACACGTGGTCGAAGGTATGGGTGCCGAAGGCATGGCCCTCGGCCACGCGCGCCTTCCAGAAATCGGCCCAGGACGGATCGAGCGACCAGTCGCCGCGCACCGTCTTCTCGTTGGCGAGGAAGAAGGTGGCCCGGACATGGTGGCGCCGCAGCGTATCGGCGATCAACGTCGCCTGCGACTGGCTGCCGGTGTCGAAGGTGAGGTAGACGGTCCCCTTGCAGGCGTCGGCCGCGCGGCTGCCGGCAGCGGGGAGGATCGAGGCCGCCAGCAGCAGCGCCGCCGCGGCCCGGGCGGGCCGCATGGCCATCACATGCGCGGCGCCGCGTTGGCGAAGAACACGCCGTGCGGCGAGCGGCCCACCGGGATCTGCTTGATGACCTTGCGCGACGCGACGTCGATCACGGCCACCTTCTTGATCCAGCGCTGCGTCACCCACAGGGTCTTGCCGTCGGCCGACAGCTCCATGCAGTCCGGGCCGCCCGGCACCGGGATCATGCCGACGTTCTCCAGCGTGACCTGGTCGATGATGTTGATCGAGTTCTGCACGCGGTTCGACACGAAGATGCGGCGGCCGTCGCCGAGCGCGCGGAAGTTGTGGGCGCCGTCGCCGGTCTTGATGCGCTTGACGGTCTTTTGCGTGCGCCAGTCGATCACCTCGACGTAGTTGCTGCCCATGATGCCGACCAGCAGGTACTTGTCGTCCGGGGTCATGGCGATGCCGGCGGGGAGCTTGCCGACCGGGATGGTCCACTTGACCGTCTGGGTCTTCAGGTCGATGCCGCTGACCTGGTCGCTGCCCTGCTGGGTGACGAAGGCCATCGTGCTGTTGGCGTCGAAGGCGATGTGGCTGGGCATGCGCGCCAGCGGCACGCGCCTGGTGAGCAGCAGGTTGGCGCCGTCGTACTTGTAGATGTCGACGCGGTCCAGGCGCAGCGAGGCCGAGACGAACCACTTCTGGTCGGGCGTGAAGCCGATCTGGTACGGGTCGAGCACGTCGGTCAGGCGGCGCTGGACCTTGCCGGTCTTCGCGTCGAGGAAGATCAGCTCGTTGCCCACCGAACTGGCGACGATCACCGACTTGTTGTCCGGCGTGGCCATCAGGTGGTGCGGCTCCTTGCCGACCGCGAAGGTACCGGCATCGGCGCCGGTGGCCTGGTCGATCAGCTGGACGGTGGCGTCGCGCGAATTCAGGACCACGACCACGTTCGCATGGACGGCCTGGGCGGCGGACAGGAGGCAGGTACCGGCGAGGAATGACTTGAGGACGGACTTACTGAGGCGGCGCAGCATGGCAGGACGGACCCGGAAGGATGAAAACCTTATTCTACGAGGAAACCCAGCTTCATCGCTGGGTAACCGACAGGATTACGAGGGTTTCGGCGCGCCCCCGCAACACACTGGACAGGACGTCAATGGCAGATTGACAGGCCATGCACTACAATCGCCCCTTCACTCAGACCAAGAAGGAACCACCATGTCCACCACCACCACGAATTCCGGCCTGCAATACGAAGACACCGTCGTCGGCAGCGGCGCGGAAGCCAAGGCCGGCAGCTACGTGACCGTGCACTACACGGGCTGGCTGCAGAACGACGACGGCAGCGCCGGCGCCAAGTTCGATTCGAGCAAAGACCGCAACGATCCGTTCCAGTTCCCGCTGGGCGCCGGCCACGTGATCCGCGGCTGGGACGAAGGCGTGCAGGGCATGAAGGTCG
>DAMAFT010000528.1:0-3776 GCA_031995805.1 Massilia sp. | reverse complement strand
CATGTCGACGACGCCTACTGGTGGGCGCGCGCCGCGATACAGGCCGCGCCGGGCGACGCCACCGCCTACAACACGCTGGGCGTGATCTACCAGCGCCACGGCGATGCGCCGCTGGCCGAACGGGCCTTCCGTGCCGCGTTGGCGCGCGCCCCGGAAAGCCTGCCGGTGCTGCAGAACCTCGGCCCGCTGCTGGCGTCGCTGGGCCGCGACGCCGAGGCGCGCGCCATCGAACGGCGCCTGGCCGTCCTGCAACCGGTGCCGCCCTTCCACGACTTCAACCAGGGCATGGAGGCCCTGGAGCGCGGCGACTACGCCGTCGCCCGCGACCTGTTCGCACGCGAAGTGCGGCGCGCGCCTTATTCCGACGAATTCCACTTCTGGCTGGCGATGGCGCACCTGCGCCTGGGCGAGACGCGGCGCGCCCAGGCGGAACTGGCGCTGGCCGTGCAGAACAGCGTGCGCGGCGACACGCGCGCGCTGTACTCGGCCAAGCTGTCCTACCTGCGGCGCCAGGGCGCGGGCGCCGTCCGTACCAACTGACGGCAAAAGAAAACGGCCGCGCCGCCGCATCCGGAGATGCGAACGGCGCGGCCGTTTTTACGCCGCCGTTGCCGGCGGATCAGCGGCGGCGCTGGCGCGCGCCCGCCGGCGGCGGGGAGCCGCGCGTTTCCAGGTGACGGAACACGATGCGCCCCTTGTTCAGGTCGTACGGCGACATCTCCAGGCTGACACGGTCGCCGGCGATGATGCGGATATGGTTCTTCTTCATGCGGCCGGACGTGTAGGCGACCAGTTGATGACCGTTCTCGAGGTCGACGCGGAAACGCATCTCCGGCAGTACCTCGGTGACCTTGCCCATCATTTCGATCAGATCTTCTTTCATGGTGCGTGTCCTTTCATAAGTGTTACGGACCAAGCTTTTTCCACGGCGCCAATGGCAATGCCCGCGATCGGCAAATACCGGTCGCAGCGCCATCCTCGGGGCGCCGGCCATGCATCGTCATCGTCTAAACGGGGGAAAAAAGGACGGCGCCAGCGGGTTCGTGGCGCCGTGAACTTGGGGATGTGTCCGAGATGGGGACGTTGCGCCAGAAAAAAAGGAGAAATCGAAAATTTCTTCGAATTATTATTTTTGGCGGTGGATCGCACCAGGCCGGACGTTGTCGGCAAGCTTGTCATTTCTTCATGCATGCGCGCATGCACCTGCACACTATACCATGGGTGACATCCAACGGCATCGACAATGCGTCGACTCCAGGAGACGCAGGCGGTGTAAAGTAAGCGCCCGTTCCCCTTTCCTGCCTTTCATGTCCTCCCGACCGACTCCTGCCGTCCCCCTCACCGTCGCCTCGCTGCAGGCGGAAATCGAACGGCTTCATCGGGAACAAGCGCGCCTGTGCGCCGTCAATGAACGATTGGAACTGGCGCTATCGGCATCCGGCGTCGTCGGCCTATGGGACTGGATGCTCGACAGCAATCTCCTGCATGGGGATGTCAACTTTGCGCGGCTTTACGGACTCGACACGGAAAAGACGGCCGCAGGCCTGACCATGGAAGACTATCAGGCGTACGTGGTGGTGGACGACCTGCCGAGGCTGCGCGAAGACATTCGCGATACCCTCGTGCGAGGCACCGACTTCCTGGTGGAGTATCGCCTGGCCATCCCTGGCGAGCCATTGCGCTGGGTCGAGTGCAAAGGCAAGCTCATCGATGACGCGCATGGCAGGCCCGTGCGGTTTTCCGGCACGGCGGTCGACATCACCGCGCGCAAACGCGCGGACAACGAAACGCGCTTGCATGCCATCGCCGCACGCGCGAACGCGGAACGCGTGCAGCTCGCCCTGGCCGCCGGCGCCATCGTGGGCACGTGGGTCTGGGATATCAAGACCAACCAGTTCACCGTCGACGCGGGTTTCGCCAGCGCTTTCGGGCTGGACCCCGCGCTGGGCCATCAAGGCATCAGCCTGGAACAGGTGATGGGCACCATCCATCCGGACGACAAGGCCGGGCTCATCGAAGCCATCACCCAGGTGATGAAGGAAGGCGGCGCCTACATGCATCAATACCGGGTGCGCCGCCGCGATCGTGCCTATTACTGGGTGGAGGCCAACGGCCGGATCGAGTTCGACGACGACGGCAATCCGGACCGGTTCCCGGGGGTGTTGATCGACATCACCGCGCGGCGCGGCGTGGAAGCGGAGCGCGACAGGGTCACCGCCCAGCTGCGCGACTTGAACGCCACCCTCGAGCAGCGTGTGGAGGAACGTACCGCGAAGCTCGTCGAGACCCAGGAGGCTTTACGCCAGTCGCAAAAGATGGAAGCGGTCGGCCAGCTGACCGGCGGCCTGGCGCATGACTTCAATAATCTCCTGGCAGGCATCTCGGGCGCGTTGCAGCTGATGCAATTGCGCGCGTTGAGCGGCCAGTTCAAGGATTTCGAGCGTTACATCCTGACCGCGCAAAGCGGCGTCAAGCGCGCTGCCGCCCTGACCCACCGGCTGCTGGCCTTCTCCCGCCGCCAGACGCTGGACCCGCGACCGGCCGACGTCAACCGGCTCGTCGCCGGCATGCTGGAACTGGTCCAGCGCACGGTCGGCCCCGGCATCGCGGTGAACGTGATCAGTGCGCCGGACTTGTGGAACACGCTCGTCGATCCATCCCAGCTCGAAAACGCGCTGCTGAATCTCTGCATCAACGCGCGCGACGCCATGCCCGACGGCGGCCACATCACGATCGAGACCGGCAACCGCTGGCTGAACGAGCACACTGCGCACTTGCACGATATTCCCTCGGGCCAATATCTTTCTCTCAGCGTCAGCGATGCGGGCGTGGGCATGGCGCCGGATATCCTCGACAAGGCATTCGAACCGTTCTTCACCACGAAACCCGTCGGCGAGGGGACGGGACTCGGCTTGTCCATGGTGTACGGATTCGCCAGGCAATCGGGCGGCCAGGCCCGCATCGACTCCGCACCCGGCGTGGGCACGACCGTTTGCATGTATCTCCCGCGCCATGCCGGCGACGTGCAGGCCGAACAGGAGAGCGCCGTCGCGGTCTTGCCTGCGGCCGTGGAGAAGCCGCGCAATGTGCTGATCGTCGACGACGAGCCGATGATCCGCATGCTCGTCATGGAAACGATCGGCGACCTGGGATATACCGCGATGGAAGCGGCCGACAGCGCGACGGGATTGAAGATCCTGCAATCGGACGTGCCGATCGACCTGCTGGTGTCGGACGTGGGCCTGCCGGGCGGCCTGAATGGCCGGCAGATGGCCGATGCCGGACGCCAGGTGCGCCCCGAGCTGAAGGTACTGTTCATCACCGGCTACGCCGAGAATGCGGCCATCGGCAACGGGCACCTGATGCCCGGCATGCAGGTGATGACCAAGCCATTCGACATGCAGTCCCTGGCTTCACGCATCCGCGCCCTGGTCGAAGAGTGAGCGTGTGCGCCGGGCAGACTCCTGGCCGTTCGTCATCAACTGCCGCCAGTCCTGGAGCTTTCCGTCGAAGGACATGGCGGCGTTGGCCGGCGACGACGACGGCAGCACCACCGTGCGATAACCGTGCCCTGCGAACTGCGACGCGAATTTCCCTGACGTCCGGCCATTGAATCCGACCGTCTCCAGCACCGGACACAGCAGACGCAAGCGCGCGAAATCGTTGGCGGCCGGCTTGCGGATGGCGGCATCGAGGCTGCCTTCGCGCTCGCAGGCGGCCAGCACGTCCCACAGGCCGATGCGGTGCGCGAGCAGGCGCGGCAGGCGTTCGGCGTA
>DAMAFT010000527.1:0-3793 GCA_031995805.1 Massilia sp. | reverse complement strand
ACCAAGCGATGAACCTGCACGCCAGCCTGAGCGTCGACGCCAGCCACGACAAGGTGCTGGCCACGCTGCGCTTCGAGAACCGCGGCGAGCGCCGCGTATGGCTGCCGAACGCGGCCGCCGCCGACACGCGCCTGACCAACCGCCTGTTCGAACTGCGCGAGCACCCGGGCGGCGCCGACGTCCAGTACCTCGGCCCGATGGTCAAGCGCCTGCCGTTCACGGCCGCCGACTACGTCGAACTGGCCCCGCACTCGGCGCACACCCATACCATCGACATCACCCGCTACTACGCTTTCAAGCCGGGCCGCCACACCTACGAGATCCGCTGGACCGGCCTGGTGCTGGCGGACGTGAAGCAGCTCGACGCCTTCACCGAGGTGCAGGCCGATCCGGTGATGTTCTCGCACACAGCGCCGTAGGGTGGACGGCTCCGCCGTCCACGCGGTGATACGCACCGTCCATTCGGTCGAGCACGCAATCGAAGGTCAAGATGATACGCACTGTCTTCCGTCGAGCACGCAATCGAAGGTCAAAACCGGCTTCGCGTGCGTGCACGACGGATTGCGGGATGCGTATCACCGCGTGGACGGGAAACCCGTCCACCCTACACCAGCGCCCTGGCCAGCAAGCCGATTCCGCTCGCTACCAGCAGCCCGTTCAGCACCGCGAACAACTGCGCCCGCTCCAGCCGCAGGTCGATGCGCCGCCCCGCCAGCACGCCCAGCAGCACGGCCGGCAGGAAGCACAGCGCCGTCAGCAACAGGCCTGCATCCAGCAGCCCGAGCGACAGGCACAGCACGATGCGCCACACCGTCGACAGCGCGATCAGCACCGCCTGCGTGGCGCGGAACGCGGTGCGGCTGTCGAGCCGGCGCTCCAGGTAGGCCGCGTAGACGAAGCCGCCGCTGCCGAACAGGCCGCCCAGCAGGCCGCCGAACAGGCCGTGCAGGAAGGGCAGGCGCGGCGGGGGCGCCTCCTTGCCGGGCCGCGCCAGCAGGCCGCGCAGGCCCTGGCCGGCGACGAACACGCCCAGCGCGGCCAGCGTGAACGCGGTGCCGGCGCGGGCCAGGACCGCGATGCCGAGGAACTGCCCGGCCAGCATGCCCGGGAACAGGCGGCGGAACTCGGGCCAGGCGACGTCGCGGCGCGCGCGCCAGCCGCGCGTGGCCGCGCCGGCGAAGTCGAGCAGCGCCAGCAGCGGAATCACGCGGCTGGGCGCCATCGCCAGCGCCAGCGGGCCGCTCGCGACCAGCGCGGAGCCGAAGCCGACCAGGGTGAAGACGGCATAGGCGACGGCCACCGCGGCGGCGGCCAGGAACAGGTGGAGCAGGTCGGCGTGGAGGAGATCCATGGGCGTGCAAACGGTAAAGGAGACGTTTCATTCTCGATTGCCGTGGGGTATAACACAAATACCGAATTTCACTACCAGCCATGCCGTCCTGATATGCCGACCCTGAAACAACTGCGCTATTTCCTGGCCGTCGTCGACCATGGCGGCTTCACCCAGGCGGCCGCGGCGCTGTTCGTGGCCCAGTCCGCGCTCAGCCGCCACATCGGCCAGCTCGAGGACGAGCTCGGGTTCGTCCTGCTGGAACGGGAGCCGCGCGGCGTGCGCCCCACCCCGGCCGGCGCGCTGTACCGCGAGCGCATCCGCCCGGTCGACGCCCTGCTGCTGGCCGCCGCCGAGGAGGGCGCGCAACTGGCGCGCGGCGAGGCGGGCGTGCTGCGGCTGCTGCATTCCTCGTCCACGCCGGCCAAGGCGCTGCTGCCCGCCATCGCGCGCCTGCTGGAGGCCAGTCCCGGCGCGCGGGTCGAGCTGGACCGGGTGGCGTCCGAACTGCAGCCCGGGGAAATCGCCGCGGGCCGGGCCGACATCGGCATCGTGCGCCTGCCGCTGCTGGGCAGCCATGCGGACGTGCAGTTCGTCGAGCTGGCGCCGGAACGGCTGTGGGCGGCGCTGCCGGAAGGCCATCCGCTGGCGGCCGGCGCCAGCCTGGAAGTGGCGCAGCTGCGCGGCCTGCCGTTCGTCTCGGCCGTGCACCGCGAGCGCGGCGGACTGGCGCGCCTCGTCACCGACCTGTGCCTGGCGCGCGGCTTCGTCCCCGGCGTGGCGCGCGCGCTGTCGCGCAAGACCTCGATGCTGGACCTGGTGGCGGCCGGCTTCGGCATCGCCGTGGTGCCGGACGGGATGACGGCGATCCGGCCGCCGGGCGTGCGCTACGTGGCGCTGGCGGACGAGGATGCCAGGGCGCGGCGGGCGCTGGTGATGCCGGGGAGGGCGACGGTGCTGGCGCGGACGTTTGCCGAGGAGGCGGCCGCAGGGTAGCGAGAGGCCGCAGGGGTCAGCGCCCCT
The DNA here is from genome assembly GCA_031995805.1 of Massilia sp. Lineage (GTDB taxonomy): Bacteria > Pseudomonadota > Gammaproteobacteria > Burkholderiales > Burkholderiaceae_D > Telluria. The sequence goes on along the minus strand of DAMAFT010000527.1, from coordinate 1,440 downwards.
GAAAAGAAGAACCGGGCTCTGACCCCTTTGCCTCGCCGAAGTATTCGTACGAATCCGCATTGTCGACCGCACGCGCCGGATCGTCGGCCGCCAGCGCCGCCGCCGCGCCCTGGCCGTGGCCACGCTGGCGCTTGGCCTGGATGCCGAGGCAGGGCACCGGTGCGCCGTCGCGCACGACCTCGAACAGCGGCGCCTCGACGGCCCGGCCGAACGGCGTCTGCCAGGCCAGCAGTGCTATCGAAAGATTCCGTTGTAACACCACAGGATGTAATGTGTATTGCCAAAGAGCAACTAATTCACAGAGCAAAACCTTGTAAATGCTGCATTGCCGCAACACTTTGATTGCAGGTTGTAGACAAAGCTCGATTGTTCGTGTGGTGTATTGATAGAATGTAATGATGCTGTAGAAACATAAAAATTTCACGACAGTACTTGCCTTATCCTCGAGACGGCCGCATACGGGTGGGCGGCCCCGGGTCACTTGGTCGGGAACTGTCGGATGGCCCGCCGTGGCGCTGGACGCGCCGCCCGCCGGGCCTGAACGCACAGGAACGATCTTGATCAAGACGACAGACGGGTTACACGAGACGCCAGGCCACGCCGTGGCGGGCTGCGCCATGGGCGACGCGAATGCAGCCGGGAGCGCCGGCATGAGCGCGGCCATGCAGGCGCTGGACGAGGCGGTCGAGGCGGTGGCCCGCGAAATCGGGCTGGACGCGCGCGAGATCGCCGCGCGCAAGGACTACCTGCAACTGGGCGACGACGACCTGGCGCTGCTGCGCGAGGTGCACGCGCTGATGGCGGGCGAGCACCAGGCCTTCGCCGACAGCTTCTACAAGCACGTGCTGGCCTATCCGGAGATGCGCGCGCTGGTGCGCGACGAGGCCACCGAGGCGCGCCTGCGCCGCACCCAGGGCGCCTACCTCGCCAGCCTGACCGCCGGCGACTACGGCGAGGACTACGTGCGCAACCGCCTGCGCGTGGGCCTGGTGCACGAACGCATCGGCCTGGAACCCAAGTGGTACATCGGCGCCTACCGCAAATGCCTGTCCGACATGCTGCGCACGCTGTGGCAGCGCCTGGGCGACCGTCCGGAGCTGTTCCCGGCGGCCTGCGACGCCGTGCTGAAGGTGGTCTGCCTCGACATGGGCCTGGCGCTCGACACCTACGGCCACGCCGGCCAGCGCCGCCTGCTGCAGCACCAGGACCACCTCGAGAAGGTCATCGACGGCATGCCGGCCGGCCTGATCGTCGTCGACGCCGAGGGCCGCGTGCTGTCGATGAACAAGGCGATGAGCGACATGCTGGGGCTGCCGGTCGAGGCGCTGGCCGAGCGCCCGCTGCTGGAAACCCTGATCCCGAGTCCGGAACTGGTCGAGCGCGCCACCGCCGCGCTGGCGTCCGGCATGCCGCAGGCCGGCGTCGCCGCGGCGGTCGCGG
>DAMAFT010000526.1:0-3794 GCA_031995805.1 Massilia sp. | reverse complement strand
CGCCAGATGGCGATCGGCCTGCGCATGCAGGCCACGCCGCTGCAGATGGCGCTGGCGGCCGGCGCCGTGGGCCAGGGCCGCGCCATCGTGCCGCACCTGCTGGCCGAGCTGGACGGCCGGCCGGCGCGGGTGGCCCAGGGCGCGCCGATCGGCGTGCGCCTGGACCGCATCCGCGCCGGCATGAAGGGCGTGGTCGATGCCGGCACGGCCGCCGGCGCCTTCCGCGGCGCCGACCTGGACGGCGTGCGCCGCGGCCTGTCCGGCAAGACCGGCACGGCGCCGCTCGGCGACGGCGACCTGGCGACGGTCTGGTTCACGGGCTGGCTCGAGCCACACAGCCTGCCGAACCAGCCGCACCGCCTCGCCATCGCCGTCTTCGTCGGCCGCTCGACGGGTACCGGCGGCGGCGACGCCGCGCCGGTGGCGGCGGCGGTGCTGCGCTTCCTGGCCGGGCGCCGGTCCGAAGACGCGAATTGACGGGTAAATCCCTCCCAGTTGCGCGCCTCGATCGGCTGTTTATGTGGCATGATTTGCCTTGGGGAACTGCATTCGTGCATCTGCACATTCCCCGGCGGCCCGGCATGTTGCGGTCCGCCGGCACATCGACGAGGAAGACATGCGTTTGCCGGGCACCCGGTACCAGGAACCAGGTTGGGAAGACGTGCGCAAGCTGCTGGGCCAGTGTTCGCTGGCCGCGCTGCGCGCCTGCGATCCCGCGTGCCTGCACGATGCGGATGGCCGCGCCCATGCGCTGGCGCTGTACGTCGAGCATGCCGGCCGGCGCCTGCAGGCGCTGCGCGGCAGCGCGCGCGCCGCGGCGAGCGGCAACGGCTACGGCGACACCGTGGCCGAACTGGCCACCGGGCTGCTGTACGAACTGCAGGCGCGGCCGGGCGACTGGTATGCGTTCTGCACGGCCGTCGACGCCGACCCCGCGTTCTGGACGCCCGCCGGCGAAGGCCTGCTGCGCAAGAAGGTGAACGATATGTATGCGCTGCTGCGCGACAAGGTCGACGCCGACAATTACCAGGCCGCCTGCGGCCGGCCGTGCAGCCCGAACCGCATGTATGCCTACCGGATGCTGGACACGGCCTACGGCGAGATCGCGCGCCTGTTCGCCGCCTGGGAACAGCACCGCGCCCAGGTCGGCGCGATCCTCGGCCGCGAACTGCACGCCGCCGGCGCGCCCATCGAGACCCGGCAGCTGCGCGCGATCGCCGACTGCCGTCCCGAATGGGTGCTGCGCTGGAGCGCGACCCTGGCCGCCTTCGGCGGCGCGCCCGGACCCCTGCACACGCGCTCCAAGCGTTTCGACAGCCTCAAGTCCAGTCCCGCGAAGATCGGCGCGATGCTGCGCGAGATCGGCGACTACGAGGCCCTGTCGGCCAACGGCGACCGCGACTGGCTGCAGGACGTCGAAGACGCCGCGGCCTGGACCGAGGACTACTGGCGCGTGCTGCAGGATTCCCTGGACGCGGCCACGCCGGGGCCGGACCGCATCCTGGAAGCGGCGCAGGACGCACTCGACACCGATGCGGATGCCGCGGCGCCCGCCGACGACGGCGCGGCGGATACCGTGGCGGACCCGCTGCTGCGCGAGGTCGCCGCCGCCGTTTCACTGCCCCCCTGCTTCATGGAAGAGGCGGCCGCGGCGGACAGCGGGGCCGCCGCCGGCCGCGCGGGCCGGCTGCTGGCGCAGGACGGCCTGGCGGTCCGGCTGGCCGTGTATGCGCGACTGCTGGGGCCGGACGACGACGCGTATCCGGACGCCTGGCGCGACCCGGCCACGGGCGCGCTGCCGACGATGCAGCAACTGGCGGCGCTGGCGCGGGTATCGTTGCCGACATTGCGCAAGCGCCGCGATGCGGCCGTCGCGCGCTTGCAGGATGCGCTGGGAGGAACGGCAATGCGGACGCAAACCAGGGAGGTTGCATGACGATTGGACGAGGCATGGAACGAGGCGACATGGCGCGCAGGCTCGAGGACGGCCTGCTGCAGGGCCGCCGCAAGGCCGGCGACCGGCTGGTGCTGGACGACGCCACGCTGCGCGCGGCCCTCGACGGCAGCCGGCCGCTGACGCACGGCGAGCGCGCCGCGCTGCAGGATTCGCCGTTGACGGCGCGCCGCCTGCGCCAGCTGGCGCTGGAACGGCGCGCGCGGCAGGCCGCCGATGCGGCCGGTTCGTACGACGTCGCCGTCCCTGGCTGGCGCGGCAGCCGCGGCATGCTGCGCGCGGCCAGCGGGGGCGCCGCGCCGGCGCTCGCGCTGGCGACCGACGACGGCTGGTGGACGCTGCACCTGCTGGATGCCGGCGTGGGGGAGGCGGGCTGGCGCGCCGTCTTGCAACTGGCCCCGCAGGCGCCGTTCGCCGCGCACCTGATCGAGGCGCGTGCGTCGCTGCGCGTGCTGGACGGCGCCGGCGCGACGCTGCTGGAAGGCCGCCTCGATGGCGACGGCGAATGCGAGGCGCCGTGGCCGTTCGCGCTGGCGCCCGCCGCCCACCTGCAGGCACACGGCGCCGCATTCACCGTCGCGCCGTGCGGGGCGGCGCAACCGTGAGGCCGGCATGATCGGATTCTTCAAGCGCAGCGCGCCGTTGCCGGATGCCTGCGAGCTGGGCCGCGCGGCCGTGGCCGTGCCGCTGCGCGGGGGCTGCGCGGCGCCGCCGGGCTGCCCGGTGGTCATCGCCGACGCCGACGGCCGCACGCGCCGCGCCACCGCGGCCGCCGGCAAGCCGGTCGCCCTGCGCGACGGCGAACAGGCCTGGACCTACCACCCCGGCCCGTACACGGCCGACCTGCTGCCGTTCGCCCAGGCGCCCGAACTGGGCCTGCGCACCACCTTCGCCGTCGACGCGCTGGAACCGCTGGCCCAGCAGCGCTTCGACCTGTACCTCGCGGCGGAAGTCAGCGGCCGCCTCGACCTGGCCGGCCTGGCCGCCGCCGTCGAGGCGACGCTGCAGCGCGAACTGGCCCAGGGCGGGCTGGACCTGCCGCCCTGCACGACCATCGACGAGTGGAATGCGTTCCGCCAGGGCCTGAACCAGTTGCTGTACATGCGCTTCGGGCTCACGGTCGACGATTGCGTGCCGGTCGACCAGGGCGCCACGCGCGACTACGCGGCGCTGCTGGCGGCGCGCGCGGCCAGCCAGGAACCCGGCCTTGCGCTGGACGGCGTTCCCGCGCCGCAGGCGCCGTCGCTCCCCGGGCCCGCGGACGGGCGCGTCGCGCCGGCCGTGGCCGACGCCCGCGCGCTGCGCCGCATGTTCCTCGAACTGCCGTGCCTGATGTGCGGGCTGCGCCTGGCGGCGCTGCCGTCCGGGCAGGACCTGTTCCGGCGCCAGCAGGCGCTGCTGCAGCGCCTCGACTTGCTGAGCGTGGGCGTGGGCACGATGCCGGCGCTGGCCCTGGCGGCGCCGGGCCAGCTGCTCGATGCCGGCGCCCAGCTGCACCGCGCGCGCTACAGCCGCCGCGCCACCGTGGCGCTGGACGAGGGCTGGGCGCTGCTGGCGCGCATGCGCCGCGCCGCCCAGGGTGCGCCGCTCGACGACGCCAGCTTGTCCGCGCTGTACGACGACGCCGAGCGCATCGTCGCCAACCTCGAAGCCGACTGCGCCGCGCGGCGCCGGATCGACCCCGCAGCGGAGGCCGCGTGAATACTGTCGTGAATGCCGTCGTGACGACCGTGCTGGCCGACGGCGGCCTGCTGACCGTGACGGCCACGCGGCGCCCGCGCGACGGCCGCGCCGACGTCAAGTGCGTCGCCGGCGCCGGCGTCGGGGCGGCGGCGCGCCT